>CALMDN010000459.1 GCA_937864935.1 uncultured Bacteroidales bacterium | reverse complement strand
GGTTTTCCCGGATGAGGACCCATACAACAACCCGTCTGATCCGAATTACAAATCAGATTATTATCGCAAGGACTTTGTCATAGAACAGGGCAATGCAAACGGATTTGATGTTTCGGTGAAATACGAAAAACGGAAGATATACCTCTGGGCAGTTTATTCTCTTGCTTATGTCAACCGGAACGACGACAGCATTTCATATGTTCCCCATTACGACCGCCGCCACAATGTGAACCTTGTGGGATCGTACCGCTTTGGTGAAGAACTGATGTGGGAATTCAATGCCCGCTGGAATCTTGGTTCGGGATTCCCTTTTACACAGACTCAGGGAGAATATGAAAAACTCAATTTCGAACAGGGTGCAGGCACCTCCTACATCATTTCAAACGGAGATCTCGGTGTGCTTTACGGCGAATACAACAAAGCCAGACTGCCCTACTATCACCGCTTAGATCTGAGCCTGATGCGCCGCTTCAGGATAGGTGAAGAGGGGATGCTCGAGATTAACCTGAGTGTTACCAATATTTACAACAGGGAGAATATCTTCTACGTAAACCGCATCACCGGAGAACGGGTTTATCAACTCCCGCTGATGCCCAGTTTCGGTCTGAGCATGAGCTTCTGAGGCCCTGTTTACTCTTTGTTTCTGGAATCCATTATAATGGTCACTGGTCCATCGTTGATGAGTTCAACCTGCATGTGTGCGCCAAACCAGCCACTGCTGACGCTCAATCCGGATTCAGATCTCAGGTTGTCAATAAACTGCTCGTAGAGGGGGATGGCTGTCTCCGGCCGGGCTGCTTTGATGTAGGATGGTCTGTTGCCTTTGCGTGTACTTGCGTGGAGGGTAAACTGACTGATTACCAGAATTTCCCCTGCGACATCCACCACCGAGCGGTTCATCACCCCCGATTCATCGCCAAACACCCTTAGCCGGCTGATTTTCCCGGTGAGCCATTCAATGTCTCCGGCGTCGTCGGCTTCTTCAATACCAAGCAGCACCAGCAATCCCAGGCCTATGGAGTTTGTTCCCCACTCTTCATTGCTCACCGAAGCGCGGCTCACCCGTTGAATAACTACCCGCATTTTGCCCTGTTTTTAGTCCCAGTCTGTTTCTTCAAAATACTCATCGCCCAGAATGCTGATGTAATTTGCATACCTTGATTTACTCAACCTGCCTTCCGCCAGGGCCGACTTTACGGCACATCCCGGTTCATGCACATGGGTACAGTTGCTGAACTGGCAGTTGTGCATAAGTTCCCTCATTTCAGGAAACCGCTCGGCCACTTCCTGTTTGTCAAAATCAACCAGCCCGAACTCTTTGATGCCGGGGGTGTCAATCACGAATCCGCCATTGGAAAGTAAAATCATCTCTGCAAAGGTTGTGGTGTGCTTTCCCTTTAAGTGATAATCGGAAATATCCCCTACCTTTCTCATGGATCCGGGTTCAATGGCATTGATCAGGGCGGTTTTCCCCACGCCGGAATGGCCGCTCACCAGGCTGACTTTGCCGCTTAGCAACAGATTCACAACTTCAATTCCTTCATGCTTCAGGGCCGATGTACGGTAACAGGGATATCCGAGCGAGGTATAAAGGCTGATCAGGTCGTCAAGCTGAAGGTTTTCTGCTGCTGAATACTGATCACATTTGTTAAAGATGAGAAAAGCCGGAATGTGGTAGGCCTCAGCAGTAACAAGAAAACGGTCGATGAATCCGGTGGATGTTCTCGGCCTTGAAAGGGTAACCATCACTATGGCCTGATCAATGTTGGCTGCAATGATATGAGATTGGGCCGATAAACGCGTGGCTTTTCTGATAATGTAATTCGAACGGGGCAATATCTCGTGTATCAGCCCGTATTCTCTGTCGTTCTGAAAACTGAAACCGACTTTGTCACCAACCGCCACGGGATTGGTTGAACGTATCCCTTTGATCCTGAAATTGCCTTTGAGTTTACATTCTGTAATTTTCCCGTCTTCTGAAAGAATGGTACACCAGCTTCCTGTGGAACGGATCACAACCCCTTGGTGGCTGTTCATATTCAACGAAAGTTATAATGCTTGCGGACCGGTTTCCGGATATCCCAGATGCATTTCAGCCCATTCGGGAACACAACGAAATCTCCCGGCCTGATTTCAAAGCTTCCGGCATCCGTTTCAATCACCACCTCCCCTTCAAGGAAATAGCACCATTCTTCCTCTTCATAGGTGTATGAGAATCTTGAAATTTCCTTTTCCCACACCGGCCAGTTCCGGATGCCCTTCTGTACAAGCTCCTGTTCAGGAAGTTGCTTTATCTCTATCATGCTTTTTAAAGATTATTTAATCTGTTGCAGTTTGTAAAACTACAAATATTTCATAGATTTGAATTCGCTTTCACGACTTGTCATACTCCAGTGCAGAATACCGGGCTGCCAAAAGTAACCCGGAGCATATTTTATCACCTTAATTACCTAAAAAGTAAGAGTATGATCAATATAATCGGACTAATTATCCCACCGGTATTGTTTCTTTTATTGATCCTGTATATACGGATCATCGCAAAAACCGTTACGGTTAAACTCCTTCTGAAAGCCTTTATCTGGGGCTGCGTTGTAACCCTTCCGGTTATTCTGGCCGATCAGCTGGCACACCAGCTTCACATCGACGGAGCCCGGAGTATCCGCAGAATGATTGTCTTTTCCTTTGTGGCCATTGCTTTCGTTTCGGAAGTCTCCAAATTTATCCCTCTGAGGTTTTCTTTGATCCGGAAAATTGCCATTGCAGGGCCCTTGCAGGGAATCCCGGTATCGATGGCGGTTTCCCTGGGCCTGGCAACTGTATATGCAACCTATTATATCTATTTTTCCGACAGAAGTGGCGCAGATCATATTTTCCTTTTCTCTATTGGCCCCATGAACGCCATCCTGGGCCTTATTCTCGGCTTCTTTACAGGTATGGGGAAGCACAGGAACAATCTGTTTATTGACTCCATGACCGGGCTTGGTGCAACGATCTTTTTTCATGGCATATACCGGTTCACGCTACTAACCGGAGATATCACGATCTTCGGGCTTTTCGCCCTTGGGACCCTTTTTGTCTCTGGAATCCTGATATACAAAAGCAGGCACCTCGACAGTGAACTATATTAAGCGGTAAATCTTTCCGGGCAAACATTTGATCAATCCTTCAAACTCAAGGTTCAGCAGGGCTGAAGCAACCTTACTTGTCTGCAGGCCTGAAGCAATGCAGATTTTATCGAGGCTGCAATCGCCATGCTCTCTGAGAATAGAAACCACGGCCTCCTGATCCGGCTCAAGCCGGATAAACAGGCTCCGCTGAACCGCTTTCTGCAGCGGTTTCTCCTTGTCCCAACCCATGATGTAGCTGATGTCTGCTGCCGACTGAACCAGGGCTGCGCGGTTGGTTTTTATCAGGTTATTGCACCCTTCTGATACAGGGTCCCCAATCCTGCCGGGCACCGCAAACACATCGCGGTTGTATGAATTGGCGATATCGGCCGTTATCAGTGCTCCACCCTTCACCCCGGCTTCAACCACGATGGTGGCGTCAGCCAATCCGGCAATGATCCGGTTCCGCCTGGGGAAGTTCTCCCGGTCGGGGTTGGTCTCACTCAGAAATTCAGTTACCAGGCCGCCCTGCTCCGTCATTCTGAGGGCAAGCTGTTTGTTCAGCGGGGGATAAATCCTGTCAAGGCCATGGGCCAGAATGCCTGCAGTCTGCAGCCCGGTTTCCAGAGCTGACTTGTGTGCACAGGTGTCAATCCCGTAGGCCAGTCCGCTAACGACAAGCACCCCGAGTTCAGCCATTCCGCTGATCAGCCGCTGGCAGATCTCTTTCCCGTACTCGGTGGCCCTGCGGGTACCAACCACACTCACAATGCGCGGTCGATTCAGGTCTGCATTGCCAAGGGTGAAGAGCAATACCGGACTGTCGATGCATTGTTTCAGCCTATCGGGATAACCACTTTCGGTATAAAAAAGCGGGGTAATCCTGAATTTTCTGATGAACTCCACCTCTTTAGATGCTCTTTCAAGTATCTCGCGGTTGTTGGTAATGTTGCCGAGAATACTTCTGTTCATGCCCGGTATGCGGAGCAATGCAGACCTTTTTTCGGTGAACAATGCTTCCGCACTTCCGGTGACAGCAACCAGCTTTTTTGCATTGATATCTCCTACCCCTGGCAGAAGTGTCAGTGCAATGCAGAAGTGTAAAGTTCTGTCATCGGTTAAGGTCATGTTGCTAAATTATAAACTTTTTGTTAATTCTCCTACCTCCGATTGGCAGTGCAGATCATGTAAGTATATTTGCACAAAATACTACCGGAATGCTGCCTCAGAGAATTCTGATCTGCCCGCTCGACTGGGGACTCGGACATGCTACACGATGTATACCGTTAATCAGGGAACTGAAATATTCAGGAGCCGAAGTTGTGATCGCTTCGGATGGTCTTCAGCTGGCGCTGCTGAAGGAAGAATTTCCGGATTCAGAATTTGTCACCCTCCGGGGGTACAATGTAAAATACAGCTATAGCACCGGAGCTGCGATAAAAATGCTTTCTGAAGCGCCACGCATCGCTTTCAAGATACTGCAGGAGCACTTCCGGCTGAAGAAAATTATCAGGGACTTCCGAATATCGGGCGTTATATCCGACAATCGCTATGGCTTGTGGAACAGGAAGGTGCATACAGTATTCATTACCCATCAGCTTAATCTGATCGCGCCCGGCATTTTCAATATTTTCGGGCCTCTGCTCAGGCATGCCGTAAGGTTTTTTGCAAACCGGTATAACGAATGCTGGATTCCGGATTCAGCCAGTCAGGATAACCTGTCGGGTAAGCTCTCCCATGGATTTAAACTACCTTCAAACGCACGATATATCGGCCTTCTCAGCAGGTTTGACCTGTCATTTGAGAACGGGAACGGAAATGGGAACAAATATGATCTGGTTGCCATTGTTTCAGGGCCCGAGCCTCAGCGTACCCTCTTTGAAAACAAGCTGCTGGCCCAGCTGCCATTGCGCGATCTGCGGTGTCTTATCCTCAGGGGACAGCCAGGAAAAAATGAAATTACCAACGTCAGGAAGAATCTTGACATTGCTGATCACCAGAATTCCGGACAGTTACATAAAATACTGCTGAAAAAACCGGTGGTCATCTGCCGTGCCGGATATTCCACCCTGATGGACATCGCCTTTACGGGAAACCGGGCAATACTGATACCTACACCGGGGCAGACAGAACAGGAATACCTTGCCACCATGCTTGACAGCAAGGGATACTATGTTGCCCAGAAGCAAAATGCCATGAACCTTGAAAGTGCTTTAACCCGGCTGGAAGGTAACCCACCTGAGAAAATAGCGTCATACCACCTGCTTTATCCGGCGGCCGTTCGCAGTTTTCTTCAATCTACCCGTGCGGGTTCCCTGAATAAAGCCTGAAGAAAGAATCGGCTGAATTTGTTACTTTTGTGTCATTAAATCTCCTTCATTATGATGTTACAGCAGATTACCTGGGATGTCAGCCCCATAATTGTGAAACTCGGCGGCCTGCAGATCAGGTGGTACGGGTTGTTTTTCGCCATGGCGTTCTATTTCGGATACATTATCCTTGAGAAACAGGTATTCAGGCGCGAAGGGCTGAAAACTGAAATGCTCGACAAGCTTGCCATGTATGTAGTAGTCGGTACCATCGTGGGTGCACGTCTGGGACATGTGTTTTTCTATGAACCGGAATCCTACCTGAGCGACCCCATCAGCATCCTTAAAATCTGGGAAGGTGGTCTGGCCAGCCATGGAGCTGCTGTGGGTATCCTGCTGGCGCTGATACTGTTTGTAAGAAAATCAGGTAAAACGTATCTCTGGACCCTCGACCGGCTGGTGATAGTGGTGGCCCTGGGTGGCTTCTTCATCAGGATGGGCAACCTTATGAACAGCGAGATTTACGGACATTTCACCTCCCTTCCCTGGGGATTTATCTACGTAAGGGATGGGCAGACCGAACCCCGCCACCCGACACAGATTTATGAAGCCCTCTCCTACCTGATCCTGTTCTTCTCTCTGCTGGCCTTCTATGTGAAAAAATACAAGACCATGCAGCAGGGAACCATCTTCTCGGTTTTTCTGATTGCCCTGTTCGGCATCCGTTTCCTGATTGAGTTTGTAAAAGAACCACAGGTAGCGTTTGAACAGACCATGGCACTGAACATGGGACAATGGCTCAGCGTTCCGTTTATCCTCGCAGGCATAGGGATTCTTGTTTACAACTATTCGCGCAAAAGGGCTTCCTGAAGTACAGGAATGCATCATTCATGATTTATTCCGGCTAATTGCCCGAGGATGAGGCTTTCGTTGCCCGGAGCAGCTGAGTGAAGGCATATTGTTGCCCGGCGGTTTATTGCATATCTGTATAACCAGTTTCATCTGATCGGTAAACCAACCGACATGCCGGAAAGCATTTCCAATTTTACATTTCTGATCCAATATAACCGGGCTTCGGCCAACATGCGGCCCCGCAGGGGTCGGAATCAATTCTCAAGCGCAAATAACCTGATTCCGGAGGAATCAAATGATGATTAATAGCGCAATTAAAATTGAAAGCTCATGACCAGAAGGGCCCGGTGTCCAAACTCCGGAACAACTATTTCTGACTCCGGAGTAGTCAAATGTTTATAGAAAGAATGAATTGATTGAAATCACGACCCCGGAGGGGTCGAATGTTTTTTCGCTTCGGGATTTTAATCAGAAGATCCCGGCACTCAAGCACCGGGATCTTCCTTAAACGATACAAAACAAAGCAGGAATCTGCAGAATCTTAGTTAAACAGATCCTTATACTCAGCCGGTATCATGTACATGCGTGATTTGAACTCCTTCAGCATTTCGTCCTGCCCAAACTTCCTTCCATATTCCCAGATGCGGGCCATAACGGCAAATGCCTGCATCATATCGTCTTCATAGTAGCTGCTGAATTCAGGGCTAACCGAGGTATAATAGGTGATGTTGGCAAGATAGATATCGGCCAGGGCTTTCACAAAAGTGTTGGCTTTGGCTGTATTCCCTGCCATGTAATAAACCTCGGCCAGAGGCAGCATGTAGTAGTCGAAAGTCATCTTGTCATTGGGAAACTCTGATAAACATTTGTCGGCAACAGCAATGGCTTCTGCATTTTTACCCTTATTTACCAGAGCCTGGGCCAGACGCATGAAATTCTGCTTGTGCATCATGGCATTGCGGTAGCTTTCCCTGTCAACATAAACACCTGGTTGGTTCAGGTTGCCCCATTTGCATTTGTTCATGAGGATATCGTAAGATGCTTCAGTATCCACACCACCGAGTCCGGGGATGTATTCTTCGGCCGGGACCGGGATAAACTTGTACACCACTCCGGTCTGATGGCAGTATTTATCGATGCCCAGCACTTTATTCACACTTGACGGGCTGGCGAAATACAATGGGCGTTCCCAGTTGTTGCTGGCCAGAAAGTCGAGCAGCATCAGGTCATTTTTGTACAGATAATTCGCTTTGATTTCCCATTCAACCGCCGGCACAATGCGGTCGGCCATATATGCCGGCACGATGCCATTCTGCACAGCCCTGGCTGAGTCAACGGTGAGTCTTACCCTGCGGGCCGGGAAGTAATTGATGCTTTCTCCACTCTGCAGGGTCATTTTGCTCCTGTCAGATTCGTCGGCAATAAAATCAACGATTTCCTTCAGTTCAAACTGCTGTCCGCCACCCCGGTCAAAAAACGGGATAAACTCGTTGACCCCCTTATTGTATTGTTTTGGGGTGAGTGTAAACTTCAGCGGTTCGGAGTCATAGATTTTACGGGCCAGCTGATGCACATACCAGTCGCCTGAAGCAAGCATATAATTCACTACCCTGATGTCTGTTCTGAGCCCTTCTACTTCCTGGGCATACCAGAGCGGGAAGGTATCGTTATCGCCATTGGTGATCAGCACAGCATTCGGAGCGCAGGAATTGAGGTAGTTCGCTGCAAAATCGCGGGCAGCATATTTGTTGCTGCGGTTGTGGTCGTCCCAGTTCTCACTGGCCATCACGCCGGGTACCAGCACAGCGCAAACTGCAGTAACAGCTACAGCTGATATCGCCGGTGACAGCTTTTTACTCAGCAGATCATACAGGGAAAGCACCCCGAATCCGATCCAGATGGCAAAGGCGTAGAACGAGCCTGCATAGGCATAGTCTCGCTCCCTGGGCTGGAAGGGGGTCTGGTTGAGGTAGAGCACAATGGCAATACCGGTCATAAAGAATAGTAATGCCACGACCACCCCGTCCCTGTAGTTTTTGTTGAATTGGAAAAACATCCCTATCATCCCTAGAATGAGGGGCAGCAGGTAGTATTTGTTACGTGCCGGGCTGTCCATGCTTTTGGGCAGATCGCTCTGATTGCCCAGCCGTGATTCATCCAGAAAACTGATGCCACTGATCCAGTTTCCGTCGGTGACCCCGCCATGCCCTTCAATATCGTTCTGACGTCCGGCAAAGTTCCACATGAAGTACCTGAAATACATGTGTCCCAGCTGGTAGCGGAAGAAAAACCGGAGATTCTCAGTAAAGGTCGGCCTGATCAGAGTTTCCGATTGTCCCTCGTTGTTCTGTGCTGTGATCGGAACTCCTTTGACCTTACCCCAGCTCTGGTAGGCTTTGACATGGTTATCCTGCGGGCTGTACATGCGGGGGAAAATGGTGGTGAACCGTGGATCATAATTTGCTTCTGAGCCTTTGCGGGCATCGGTGATCACATATTTCCCCTTTTCAGCATCGCGGATATAGATCGGGTTGCCATCTGAATAGGGATTCGAAGGATCCAGCGGCGCACTGTAGTACTGACCGTGAAAAATAGGCCAGGACCCATACTGCTCGCGGTTGAGGTACGACAACAGGCTGATGGCGTCATCGGGGCTGTTTTCATTGATGGGGGTATTGGCATTGGCCCTGATCACCAGCATCAGAAAAGAGGAATAGCCGATTAAAATAAATGTTAGTGCCAGAACCGCTGTATTGGCAATCAGTTTACCTTTCTTCCGGGTGTAATGTATACCGAAAATAAGCAGCCCGATAACCAGGGCAAAATAAAAGACAGTCCCCGAATTAAACGGCAGTCCGAATGTATTGACAAAGAGCAACTCGAACCTGGCTGAGAGGTCAACCACCCAGGGGATGATAACATACATAATAAAAACCAGCAGAAAGACCGATACGGCTGCTGTGATCAGGGTACCTTTGGGTGAAGGTTTGTATTTTTTGTAATAATAGACGAATGCGATGGCCGGAATGGCAAGCAGGTTCAGCAGGTGCACCCCGATAGATAGACCAACAAGGTAAGCTATCAGAACAATCCAGCGAACCGAGTGCTTCTCTTCAGACTGCTCTTCCCATTTGAGGATGGCCCAGAAAACAACAGCAGTAAAAAATGATGACATGGCATAAACCTCGCCTTCAACAGCTGACAACCAGAATGAATCGCTGAAGGTGTAAGCAAGT
>CALMDN010000458.1 GCA_937864935.1 uncultured Bacteroidales bacterium | reverse complement strand
GTAAAGGCTGACATCACCATCAACAAAAACATGGTACCTTTCGACAGCCGCTCACCTTTCACCACTTCGGGTATCCGTGTGGGAACACCCGCTGTGACCACCCGCGGCCTGCGCGAAGAACACATGCCGGTGATCGTTGACCTGATCGACGAAGTGCTCAGCAATACCGAAAACGAAGCCGTACTTGAACAGGTACGCGAAAAAGTAAATGAAATGATGAGCGAATTCCCGCTCTTCGCCTGGTAAGTCATTAAAACCAATATTCCAGAAGCCATCCGGACGGGTGGCTTTTTTTTATCCTCAGCGATTTCAGCTGGTGCTGCCGCACTTTCCTGAAATGCCGCCGGATACTGATACTGCAGACAGTTTGGGCATCGGGCAACCGACCAATCAGGAAAAGCACTACTTTTGACTGAATGAACCGAAAACCCATTGTCTGCATCGGGGCATCGCTGGTTGATGAGACCTATCGCCTGAAAGGCCGGCCCCTCACCGGCACATCCAATCCGGCCACCCTGTACCGGGCCGCCGGCGGGGTGTCGCGCAACATCGCCCATCACCTGGCACTGCTCGGAAATCGGGTGAAACTCATCACCCATTTCGGCAACGATGCCGATGGTGAATGGTTGTCCGGCGAATGCCTGAAGGCGGGTATTGATCTTAATGATGCCATCCGGAACCACGAGCCCACCGGAAAATTTACCGCCCTGCTCTCTCCGGAAGGCGATCTTTTCACCGGCGCTGTATCCTGCCGGTTCGAAGAGATGGTCTCCCCTGCCTTTCTTGAAGAAAAAACTGCCGTGCTGAAATCCGCCTCCCTGCTGCTGATCGATACCAACCTGAGTGCCGCATCCCTCAGCTGGCTGCTTGATTTCAGCCGAATTGAGAAGATTCCCTGTGCTGTTGAACCCGTATCGGTGCCCAAAGCCGCGCGCCTGAAGGAGGCCAACCTCAGCGGGGTGCTGCTGCTTACCCCCAACCTCGATGAGCTTTCAGTGCTTTCGGGCATGGAGCAATCCGGTGATCTCATGCCTCAGGTTAAGGAGATGCTCGGCAGGGGCCTCAAATACCTGTGGGTGCGGAAGGGCAAATCCGGCTCGGGCCTGTATTCAGCCACAGAGGCCATTGAACTCCCTGCTCCCGTAACAGAAGTTGCCGATACCACCGGTGCCGGCGATGCGGCACTGGCAGGCTTCATTCATGCCTGGCTGCAGCACTGTTCTCCCGAACGCTGCGTGGTATATGGCCACGCCATGGCTGCACTCATCCTCAGGGTTCAGGGGGCCGTGCACGAAAATCTGAACCCGCAAATGCTTGAAGACGCCGTTAAAAACTACAAACCGTAACATGAAACAGTCCGATTACCTGAATATCCACCCGGAAGTAGCCGAAGCTCTGGCAGCCCGCAAACCGGTGGTAGCCCTTGAATCAACCATCATCGCCCACGGAATGCCCTACCCGCAGAATGTACAGACAGCCCTGGAAGTAGAAGCCATCGTCAGGGAAAACGGTGCCATTCCGGCAACCATTGCGGTACTCGATGGAAAACTCTGCGCCGGACTGAACCGGGCGCAGCTGGAAATGCTGGGAAATTCAACCGGAGTGTGGAAGGTAAGCCTGCGCGACCTGCCTTATGTGGTCAGCAACAAAACAGCTGGAGCCACCACGGTGGCGGCTACCATGCGCATCGCGGCCATGGCTGGCATCCGGATTTTCGTAACCGGTGGGATCGGTGGCGTACACCGCGGGGCAGAAACCAGCATGGATGTATCGGCCGATCTTTCCGAAATGGCACAAACCAGCGTGGCGGTTGTTTCTGCCGGGGTGAAGTCAATCCTCGACATCGGCCTTACCCTCGAATACCTCGAAACCAGCGGTGTCCCGGTGGTGACCTTCGGGCAGGATGAATTCCCGGCCTTCTATTCCCGCAACAGCGGCTTTGCATCGCCCCTCAGGCTCGACAGTGAGGCAGCAATCGCGGCTATGCTGAAAGCCAAATGGGAAATGGGCCTCAACGGATCGGTGCTGATTGCCAACCCCATTCCGGCAAGCATGGAGATCCCCCTGGCGCAGATGGAAGTCACCATTGCCCATGCGCTTGAATTGGCTGAGAAACAGAATATCCGCGGGAAAAACCTGACGCCCTTCCTGCTGAAAACCATTGCTGAAAATACAGTGGGAGAAAGCCTTGCCTCCAACATTGCCCTGGTGAAGAACAATGCCGCCCTGGGCGCAGGCATCGCGCTCAGCTACCACGGGTAGGAAGCTGCTGAAAGGATGGCCGGAAAACGGAAGCTGAGGTCTCTTACTGCTTTACGAACCTGAAAAAGCGGTTTTTTCTCCCGGCATAATTCCATGAAATCTCTGAAATGCGCAGCAGCAGGTGGGAGTCGTCACGTTCATCGAGCCAGCCCTCCACCACCGAAGTGGCTGAGCTGTAGAGAAACATGGACTGTATATCCTCCTCATTGTCCGTATAAATCCAGAGCTTCTCATTGCCGCCGGTTGCCGAGGCATTGCCGTTGATGAGGTGCGTTTCGCTGATGCCCTGGTAAGTAACCGACAGGGAACCATCGAAATCGGCTTTGCTGATGCTGCTCAGGTCGAGCGTTCCGCTGGCGCTGTAGGTGGTATCGAGCGATAGCCCCCAGTTGTTGCCTCCATCATTGCTGACATACTCCTCATGCCTCACCGATTCGAGGGTGTATAACCCCTTCAGTTCCTTCATCAGGATTTCACTGTCGCTCAGCAGCAGGTTTTCGGTTTTATCACACGAAACAATGAGAAAGGTGCTGAAGATAAGCAGCACAAAAAGGGTGGATTTTCCAGTCATACAATCTTGCTTTTTAACCAGAAGATAACAACGGGGGATGAAAGAAAGTTTGTAAGAATCATTAAAATCCGGTTGAAGTAAAAGAAACCATTGACACCAAAGCCCCAGGCCACCAACCTGTCTGCCTGACGCAGTCAGGCAGGCCTGTCTGCCTGAGCAGTGAGGCAGGCCTGTCTGCCTGACGCAGACAGGCAGGCCTGTCTGTCTGAGCAAACAGGCGGGAATCGCTCTGAATCTGATAAATAAGTTGGTGATTTCGTGTGTTGGTGTCAAAAGAAGGAAGTAAGAAGCCAGTTTCGAATAATGGATGTAATCCAGCATTCTCAATCAGTTCAAAGGAAACCGGTTATTTTCCCCGGACACTGATGATTCAGCTATACAATTTTATGCATTTAGCCGTCATTTCACGATTGATCAAGCTGCAGCCTGCTCCGACACCGGCGTTGGAGCAGCGCAGCCTGATGGCTGGAAAAACCAAATAAAAAATCCAGGCCCAAGGGCTTTCGCTGAAGATAGCGGAGGGGTGTCACCCTGTTTTTTCAAACTTTCCCTTTGAATTCAAAGGAGTGTTCGGATTTTCACTGAACAACTGTGTTTTCGCATAGTTCTTTTCCTATTCCCCTGACAGGTTTGACCCTCAGGTAAGCAATGAAAAGAAACCGAAAATCAATTGTGGCCGACCACCAGAATTGATCCGGCAGCACAACCTGAAACAGACACCTGTGAGCTTCCTGATTCCGGCATTTCAGCCGAAGCGGTATAGGTTTCACCTCCGCACTGAACCTCAAGATTAACGGTTGTTCCGGGAGGGATGGGTTGATCAGTAATGATCAACTGGTACATTCCGGAGGCTGCATGAGGTATCCCGCGGCCGTTAACCTTTACGATGGCATTGGTAATGGCAGCACCCTGATGATTTTGATCAACAACTGCAACATGAATGCCTGTAGCCTCTACCGGATTACCACTGTTCAAAACCCCCGCAGTTATCAACGGCACTATGCCCGAAGAATTGTTGTCGTTGTTATCCTGGTCCTTGTCATTGGAACAACCGGCAAACAGCAACGACAGCGCAGAGGCCATCATCAGTCGAACAATAAAAAATCTGCTTTTTGAAATCATAAGGCTCGGATTTTATGATGAATTCACTATCAACCAAGGCTACCATGACTTTAAAACTAATAAAAAAATCAACACAAACTCAAATCCGTTAAACCATCTGAACGGGGAACAGTTGAAGAAGTAACCGATCCTGAGTTTAAATAAACAATGGATTGATCTTTCCAACAAACCGGAGGTTTCAATTTTTTATCTCCGGTAATTTTATACTTACGATCGAAAGAAGGTTGTCATTAAATACCGCTGACATTTGTAATGCAGAATCTCAACCTGAACAAGCATTGTCGCACAAGACATCAGCCAGATCATTCTGCATCTCAGCCAGTCTGTTGCATGATCAGGTGTCCTTTTCCTTAAAAGTCTCCGCAAAGCGCAGACAATGTCGCAATTGTTTTTCGCTCCAACCCTTGCCGAATTCTTCTGTCAACCTTATTGAAAGGGTGCGTACGATTTGTTGTCGCAATCAGCTCAGTCGGTATTCAGCCATTTAACAAAGCCTTTGACTGCTTCAGAATCTGTTCTTTCGTATCGCTGGTAAATCCGCTTTGTTCTGCATTCTCAAGTTTCACCCTGATCCAGTCAACCTGCGCCTGATCAGGTCGTTGACCACTTCGCTTTGCCGGAATATTCCTCATTTTCGGCCTGAGTTTTCAACCATTCATCGTTTGGTTTCGTGAAGGAAATACTTTGTCTTGGCATAGCCGTCTGTTTTGATATAAAATTACACCAAAAATGAATCCGTTACATGTCATTTCAGTTGTGGGAAGCAGGTAGCCCCGGAAGGAACTCGTTCAGGTGCTAAGCGGGAAAGAAGGAGGGGCTGAGCCTGGGCTGATAATGGCTGGTTTTGATGGTTATCGGAATTGCAGACCGTTCATATACCTATTTATTACCTGCTGGCATTTATTTCATAATCTTCAATTCATAACTTGTACTTCTTCCTCCTGCTGACTCTTTCTGTAATATATCCTTATTTATCAAGTCATTAATATCCCTAATTGCTGTGTCTTTTGAACATTTTGTAATCTTAGCCCATTTCATTGAAGTCAGTTTACCTTCAAATCCATCCAGTAATTTGTTTAAAATCTTCCTTTGTCTCTCGTTAATTATTGTTTTTGAATTTCTATTCCAGAAATCAGCTTTTAACAAAACTCGGGTAAGAATATTATCGGTTGCTTTTAAAGCATTAATTAAACAGCTTAAAAACCATTTTATCCATTCGGATATGTCAAGGTCTCCTTTTTGTGTTTTTTCGAGAATCTCGTAGTATTCTTTTCTTTCTACTCTGATTTGAGCAGACATGCTATAAAATCGCTGTGTACTCTTATCCGATTGAGCCAATAACATATCAGTCAAGGCTCTTGTAATTCGCCCATTACCATCCTGAAATGGATGAATTGTCACAAACCATAGGTGAGCAATTGCAGCTTTTATTACTAAATCTATTTTATTTTTTTCGTTAAACCATTTTATAAAACGGTTCATTTCCATTTCGATTAAATCAGCATCCGGAGCTTGAAAATGAACTTTTTCTCTTCCCGCAGCACCCGATACAACTTGCATTTGTCCAGATGTATCTTTTCTCCAATCAGCAACAGTAATTTTGAAAATCCCACTTCTTCCCATTGGAAATAATGCAGCGTGCCAATCAAAGAGTCTCTCTGCTGTTAAAGGTTCAAAACAATTTCTGGTCGCATCAATCATCATATCAACCATCCCGTCTACATTTCTATCCGACATAATTGCACCAGCGAATTCCATTCCTAATCGTTGAGCAATTGAGGAACGCACTTGCTCGGGATTTAAAAGTTCTCCTTCAATCTCTGCAGATTTTAATACATCCAAAGTTAAAGTTTCAAGTAAAGCTTCATCCCGTAATTCAAAAACCAGAGATTCCATTTTACCAATTAATCGTCCTTGCAGATTTCTCGCTTCACTTAACAGATTGACGAACTCGTCGTTATTCCATGAGAAATTTGGCCAATTGTCTTTCTGATGTATATAATATCCCATTCGTCTTAAATTTTGCAACAAATATACAGTTTATTCGTTGCAATCTCAAATTATCGTTGCATTATTTGCGCTGAATAGGTGCTTTATTGGTTGCACGATGCTCTTTTATGCTTGCAGGTAACGGATTGCGGGTCGAGCAGGCAAGGGGAATTTCACCCCAAGCCTCTCACAGAACCGTACTTGAACCTCTCAGCTTATACGGCTCTTGTTATACAAATCTATGCGCTAATTCAATAAAACCCAGGGCGCCATTGGTAAAACAGATCCGGAAATTGTTCCCCTGTGCGCTTTCGCCAGGCGGAATCCCGCATTGCCGTTTGTGCCTGAGGAAAAACCTAAAAATCAGGCGATCTTTCACCGGTAGCAAGCACCGGAAACAATTCTGTAACGGGGAATATTCACAGGGGCCGGCGGCCTTTCGGAATTGCAGACCGTTCATATTCCTATTTATTGTAGCCCGTAGTTATTTTCGTCAATCAATTGTTTTTCTGAATTTTGAAATGGTTTCTTCAACGTGATTTAATTCAACAATCCATTCCAGTAAATCCTTATTTAGCCACTCAATCCCATGAATAATTTCGTCCTTATATGAATTCAAAACGTTCAAATTCCAAGTAATTGCTTCGTGATGAAAGATTCTATTTCTTAATTTTCTAATACCGTTAAATTTGGAACTCATTGTCTTCCTTTTTCTTATGTTTTTCGGACAATTTGGAAATGCTAATCTCAAGTTTTTCCATAAAGTCATTTCGAATTTCGTGTCAAACAATGATGTCCAAAAACCAAATGAAAGTTCTGAAATTATTCTTCCTGGTGTTATTTCCTTTTTTTCGGAGAAGATGTTCGTTCTTGCTTGCGATATTCTGTCAATTTGAAATCTGGTCGCAATTTTTACAAATTCTTTATTATCATACCATTCTTTATCATTAAATCTTTTAGTTAACTGATAATCAATAGAATTTCGTAAACCAATTTCTAATACAGCGAGTAAAGGGTAAAAAGATTCAGATATAAGAATGTTGCTTTTATAATGAGCAATTGCTTTTGAAAGGTCATTATTATGGTAATTCAAGTAGGGTTCAAGCCTTTCTTTCGAAATTATTCTTTCAACTATTGCATTGTTGTCCATAAATGCATTACCTTTGCATGGTAGTCCCGGTGATTCCTCTCCCAGTTCTTATGCTGGTGATGAAGCCGGGTTTT
>CALMDN010000457.1 GCA_937864935.1 uncultured Bacteroidales bacterium | reverse complement strand
GAGGCGAAGAATTCGGAGAACATCCTCGGGCCTCCCGGTCTGAGGGAAGTGCGTATATGGCAGGTGATGATCAGCGATATCATTGCCGAGGGTACCATTGTGGATTCGGGGCAGTATGTAGCGACCCTCGACCGTACCGAGATTACCAACCGGATGAAGGATCTTGAAAGTGAACTTGAAAAACTGGAATCGCAGTATATCAAAACAAAACTGGATACCTCCATGGACCTCCGGTCGGCACGTGAAGAGCTGATTAACATGAAATATGCCCTGGAGGAAAAGCAAATAACCGTTGATCAGTCAATTTACGAACCGCCTGCAACCCAGCGGCAGGCCAAACTTGATCTGGAAAAGGCGCAGCGAGCCTTTCAGCAGGCCCAGAAGAATTACAAGCTCAGGCTCGATAAAGCCAACGCCAACATGCAGGAAGTTTCGGCATCCTACACACAGGCACAACGCCGGCTCGAACAGATTCAGGATGTGCTCAAAGGCTTCACCGTTACGGCGCCCAAAGCCGGTATGGTCATCTATAAACGCAACTGGGATGGTTCGAAAATGGGCATAGGCGCTACCATGAGCTCATGGGAAAACATCGTGGCAACCCTACCCAACCTTACTTCCATGATTTCGAAAACCTACGTGAATGAAATTGACATCAGCAAACTGAAAGTGGGCCAGAAAGCCGATATTACCATCGATGCCTTCCCGGAACGGAAATATACGGGACAGGTAACCGAGGTTGCCAACATCGGTGAGCAGATGCGCAATTCGAACGCCAAGGTTTTTGAGGTTAAAATCCAGGTCAATGAATTCGATTCCATCCTGAGACCGGCCATGACCACCAAAAACGTCATCACCACCGGTGTGGTACCCAAATCCCTGTTCCTGCCCATCGAGAGTGTACATACCGCCGACAGCATCACCTTTGTTTACCTCGCCGACAAGAACATCAGAAAACAGGTGAAAACCGGCCAGACGAATGAAAACCAGATCATCATTCTCCAGGGATTGAAAAAAGACGATGAAGTTTATTTATCACCCCCGGATAACGCAGCCGGATGGCGTCTTGAGAAACTTTAAACTTTAAGCATTGGAACGCAAGCTCTACATACTGGCCATTGCGCTTGAAGCTGTGATAGCCAACAAATTCAGGTCAATGCTGACAGCCCTGGGCATCATTTTCGGTGTGGCGGCGGTGATCGCCATGCTTGCCATCGGAAACGGAGCCCAGCAGGAGATCCTGGAACAGATGAAACTGGTTGGGGTGAACAACATCATAGTGATGCCCAAAAGTGAGTCGAAAAAGTCAGAAGCAGCCAAAGAGGAAGAGAAAGGGAAGGAAGCTGCGGATAAATTCTCACCGGGCTTATCCCTTCTGGATGCAGTCAGCATAGGGCAGATCATCCCTTCTGTCTCTAAAGTCAGCCCTGAAGTGGTCTACGAATCAACCATCCTTGCCGAAGGAGTGAGCACCTACGGAAAAGTAAGCGGTGTTACTCCCGATTTCTTTGATGTTTTCAACCTGACCCTCGAGCGCGGAGAGATGTTCAACGAGGAACAGTTGAAGTTCGGCAAGGCCGTGTGCATCCTTGGCTCGGGATTGAAAGCAAGGCTTTTCCCAAATTCGGATCCCATCGGGCAATTTGTCAAATGCGGCAATGTCTGGCTGAAGGTGACCGGTATTCTCGACAACCGCTCCGTATCTTCTAACCTGACCGAAAATCTGGGCATCAGCGATTACAACAACCAGGTGTATGCTCCCATTCAGAGGTTTCTGCTACGTTACCGCGACCGCTCGGGGGTCACCACCTCCATGATCAGGGGAGGCAGCAGTACGGTGTTTTTTGATGATGGCATGATGACCTCATTTTCAGAAGGCAGCGGCGCAGATGACAATGCCAACCAGATTGATAAAATTGTGGTTCAGGTAAAAGAAACAGAACTGATCAGTCAGACCTCCGATGTGATACAACGCATGCTGAAACGCCGTCATGCCGGAGTCGAGGATTTTGAGATCAAAGTGCCTGAACTCCTGCTGAAACAGGAACAGCGCACCAAAGACATCTTCAACATTGTATTGGGGGCCATCGCCTCCATTTCACTCATTGTCGGCGGAATCGGCATCATGAACATCATGCTGGCTTCTGTAATGGAACGCACCAAGGAGATCGGTATCCGCATGGCCACCGGGGCCACACGCCGCGATGTGGTTTTTCAGTTCCTGAGCGAAGCAACCATGATCAGTATCTCAGGAGGACTCATCGGCATCTTTCTCGGGCTGGCCCTGGCCAAAATCATCATGGAACTGGCCGGAATCCTGACCATAGTATCGGTAAGCTCCATTGTTATTTCCTTCGGCGTTTCAGCTACAGTTGGCATCTTGTTTGGCTACATGCCTGCCCGCAAGGCCGCCATGCAGGATCCGGTGGCTTCGCTCCGCTACGAATAAGGGCTGTTGTTAATCCCCCGGCAAATCACGGGAGTTTTGATTGTTGCAAAAGATATTGATTATGAAAGGATTGCTCACCATTGTACTGAATTTACTCTTGCTTGCTGTCGTTACACTGCCGCTCAGGGCTCAGGAGGCAAATACCCGTACCCTTACCCTGCAGCAGGTGATCGAAATCGCCAAACGACAATCTCCCGATGCCTTGTCGGCCATGCACCGGTTCAGAAGCAGTTACTGGCAATACCGCAACTACAAAGCCGGTCTGATGCCGATGCTATCACTCGACGCAACCCTGCCCAGCCTCAGCAGAAGCATCGAGAAAATCACCACCCCAGAGGGTGACTTCTTTTACGAACGCAACCTTGCAAACTACACGGCGGGTTTGTCGCTGACCAAGAACATCGGACTTACAGGAGGTCAGGTTTTCCTCAATTCCAACCTTCAGCGCATCGATTTGTTCTCCGACAGCACCGTAACATCCTATCTCTCTTCCCCGCTCAATATCGGACTCAGCCAGCCGATTTTCAATTACAACCCTTACAAATGGTTGAAAAAAACTGAGCCCATGCGCTACAGTGAGGCGGAGAGGCGCTATCTGGAGGACGTGGAGACGGTATCCATAACCGCAACAAATTTGTTTTTCAGCCTGCTAGATGCCCAGATCAGACTGAAAATTCAGCAACTGAATGAGTCGAACAACGATACACTCTACAGAATCGCCAAAGGGCGGTACAACATCGGAACCATTGCCGAAAATGAACTCCTGCAGATTGAACTGAGTCTGCTCAACTCAAGGGCCGCTGTTGAAAGTGCCAACCTCGAGGTAGAGATGAAAACCTTTAACCTTCGCTCTTTCCTGCGTTTGTCTGAAAATGAAAACATCCTGTTGATTGCACCTTCATCACCACCGGCACCCGGGGTTGAAGCTCAGCTGGCCATTGCCGAAGCCCGCGAAAACCGCTCCGATGCACTGGCGTTCAACCGCCGCCTCATTGAAGCCGAGAGTGCGGTGAACAAAGCCAAAGCCGAAAACCGCTTCAATGCCAATCTCTTTGCCGTGTATGGCCTTACCCAAACCACCGATAAACTGAGCAACGCCTACAAAAATCCCCAGGAGCAGCAACGACTGGAACTGGGGATTCAGATTCCCATCCTCGACTGGGGTTATGCCCGGGGCAAGATAAAACTGGCACAGTCGGACCAGGAGTTGCAGAAAACAGCTGTGCAGCAGGAGATGCTCGATTTCGACCAGGAGGTCTTTCTGAAGGTGATGCAGTTCAACATGCAGCGCAACCAGCTTACCATAGCTGCAAAAAGCGATACCGTTGCCATCAAGCGCTACGAAGTGACCAAACAACGTTACCTCATCGGGAAAATAGGGATTACCGACCTTAACATTGCACAAACCGAGAAAGACAATGCCCAGCAGGGCTATGTTTCAGCACTCGCTTCCTACTGGCGCAGCTTTTACGAACTGAGAAAGCTGACCCTCTATGATTTTGTAAACAAGAGCAGGATAATATTCAATTTCGACGACATCCCCGATGTCGAATGAAAGCAACAGATCCTTTGGTGCAAAGCTGCTGCCGCAACCGGATCAGCCGGATCAGTGCAGCCTGCATGAACACAGAATCATCAATTATTTTGTTGGACTGAATGCTGTTTTTTTCGCAACTTTGTTAGGGTAAAAACTGCCTATGAACAGCGATATTCCAACTTCTGTTATTTTGTTTGCTTTTGGTCTTACCCTGTTTGCCGGGCTTTCCACCGGTATTGGCGCTGCAGTGGCATTTTTTGCCAAAAAAACCAACACAAGGTTGCTGTCAACTTCACTTGGGTTTTCGGCCGGGGTGATGATTTATGTGTCGATGATTGAAATCTTCCCGAAAGCAAAGGTCAGCCTGGTGGCTGAACTCGGGGAGAAAATGGGCTATACGGCGACAGTAATGGCTTTTTTCGGTGGAATTCTCCTCAGCGCCCTCATCGATAAACTGGTACCTTCGGGTGAGAATCCGCATGAGCAGGTTTCACTGGCCGATTTGAGTGATGTACAGAATGCCGTCAGAAAAAAGCAGGCCCTTTACCGCATGGGCATCTTTTCAGCGCTCGCCATCGGCATCCACAACTTTCCCGAAGGACTGGCAACCTTCTTCTCCGCCATTGAAGACCCGGCACTCGGGATCAGCGTTGCCATTGCTGTGGCCATTCACAACATTCCGGAAGGTATTGCTGTTTCTATCCCGGTTTATTATTCTACCGAAAACCGCAGGAAGGCATTTTTTCTGTCATTCCTTTCCGGTCTTGCTGAACCCGTGGGTGCCATCATCGGATTCTTTTTCCTGCTGCCATTTTTCAATGGAC
Organism: uncultured Bacteroidales bacterium; assembly: GCA_937864935.1. Classification (GTDB taxonomy): domain Bacteria; phylum Bacteroidota; class Bacteroidia; order Bacteroidales; family Lentimicrobiaceae; genus Lentimicrobium. The sequence continues at coordinate 2,310 of CALMDN010000457.1, read as the reverse complement.
TTACCTTCGGCATTACCTTTGGGATTGTTGCAGGGATCATGGTGTTTATCTCGCTCGATGAACTCCTGCCTACGGCTGAACAGTACGGAGAACACCATCTTACCATATACGGACTCATTGCAGGCATGGCGGTGATGGCCATCAGCCTGCTGCTTTTTGCCTGAGCATAGAGTATGGCACACCCCCTTTCACCAGCACCGGAAGGAATGTTCCGGGAGATCCCTGTAATCAATGGGGAACTCAGGCTTGCTGACTCCTTCTATTCCGTTTCAGAAGCCGGCATGTTGCTTCAGAAACTCCGGGATGAAGTCTTCTGGCAGCAGGAATCCATCCGCATCTTCGGGAAGTCATACGCTGTGCCCCGGCTGATTGCCTGGGTTGGCGATGAAGGGAAGGCGTACCGTTATTCTGGAATATCGCACGACCCACTGCCCTGGACAGCCACCCTTTCAGCGATCAGACAGAAAATTGAAGCGGCTACCGGGACCCATTTTAACACCGTATTGATTAACTGGTACCGCAACGGAAACGACAGCATGGGATGGCATGCCGACGATGAACCGGAGCTGGGCTCTAACCCGGTAATTGCCAGCCTGAGCCTGGGCGAAACACGCATGTTCAGGTTCCGTCAGACCGACAATCACCGCAACAGCTTTGGTTTTCCGGTGGAAAACGGCAGCCTCCTGCTGATGGCCGGCGCCCTGCAACACCACTGGCAACACTGCATCCCGAAATCGGCAAAGCCCATGGGTGACCGCATCAACCTCACCTTCAGGGCCATTGTTTGATTTCGGTATAACCGGGTTTCAGTTGACTTTCGATTAATGACTGACAGGGAATCCAATGCAACATGCTTAATAATCAATATGCGGAAGGTGGTCGGTAGTCTGGCGAAAGTACCCGTCTTTATATTAAGACTGGATGAATTTTTGCATCGTGCTTGCAAGGGATGAATATTTCTCGTAGGTTTGCTGCGCAAAACATTAACCCTTAACTTATTAACCAATATGTCGGTACTAGTCGGGAAAAAAGCCCCCCATTTCGAAGCAGATGCAGTGATCAATGGCAGTGAAATCGTTGAGAAATTCTCGCTCAGTCAGTTCATCGGTAAAAAACATGTGGTATTTTTCTTCTATCCGCTTGATTTTACCTTCGTATGTCCCACTGAAATTCTTGCATTTCAGCACAAACTCGCCGAATTTGAGCAGCGCAATGTGGCTGTTGTCGGCTGTTCTGTCGACTCTGCCTATTCACACTGGGCCTGGCTGAACACTGAGACCTCAAAAGGTGGTATCCAGGGTGTGAAATTTCCGCTGGTTTCTGACCTTTCCAAGACCATTTCGGAAAACTACGATGTTCTTGCCGGAACATATGAGTATGATGAAGAAGACGACCGCGTTGAATTTGACGGTGAAGCAGTCGCTTACCGCGGATTGTTTCTGATTGATAAACAAGGTATTGTACGTCACCAGATCGTCAATGACCTGCCTCTGGGCCGCAGCGTTGACGAAGCCATCCGTATGGTGGACGCCCTTCAGTTTTTCGAAGAGAACGGCGAAGTATGCCCTGCTGACTGGCACAAGGGTGACAAAGGCCTCAAAGCAACCCAGGAAGGGATCTCTGAATACCTTTCCTCAAAGGAATAACCGTTGAAATCCTGCGGTTTTACTCAGGGGCTTTCATGCCCCTGATTTTTTCTGGTCCTGTCTGATGCAGATCAAAAACCAGAATTTCATTTTCCCCTTCCTTCATAAAACCGGCCGGGCAGTAAAGGCTCTGCTGAGGGCCGATGTTCCAGTAACGGCCCAGGCAGTGGCCATTCACCCACACCATACCCTTGGTATACCCGCTCAGGTCGAGGTAAGTGTCGGCTACCCTGCTTAAGTTGAAGCTGCCGCTGAAAAACACACCCGGCCTTTCAAGGCTGACTTCGTTCCGTTGCAGTTGTGCTGTGGTCGTTGCAGTCAGCGGAAGGGTGAATGCTTCCCAGTTCATCAGGGTCATCCCGTTCAGTGTTACCCTGTCGGTAATGCCTTTGCGGTCGATGATCTCCTGGGCAAAATTGATGTGCCCCATTCCCTCCACCAGAATATCGAGCACCGGATAAGCCTCCTTTCCGGCAGGCAGTTCCAGACCCTGGATTCCTTCGCGACGGTCAAGGGTACCGATATACTTTCCATTCAGGAATACAGTGGCATAATCGTGCAGTTCAGTCACCTTCAGCTTACCGCTTTTGTGTCCGGTCAGGATGGTCCTGTAGAGCACCAGTCCCTGGTTCTGGTCCAGCATTGCGAAGGGAACCGGCTGCAC
>CALMDN010000456.1 GCA_937864935.1 uncultured Bacteroidales bacterium | reverse complement strand
TGAAAACAACCAGACAGCAGAGGGCATCAGAATGCCTGCTGCCCTGGCAGCCTACACCGGTTTTGATTTTATCAGGTAAGGCACTTCCTGTGGGAGAGCGGTCTGGCAGAATCTCCGGGCAATGTGTGGCAGCAGTAAAACAAGCTGCACTGATAAATTGTTGTATCTGAAATTCTTACAGCCTTCTGATGAAAAAACGCCTGCTTTTTGTATTGTTGCTGACCCTGCTCCTCACAGGTTGGAGCGTGTCGGTTTATGCACAGGCCGTTACGGATGAGCAGCTCGGACTGCAGTATTTCAACAACAAGGAATACGAAAAGGCAGCCGCACTGTTCGAAAGACTGCTGGAAGAAAAGCCCGGGGTTTACAATTATACTTACCTGCTTCAGAGCCTGCTCGAACTCGACGACCTCGACAAAGCAGAGAAAGTGGTTAAAAAACAGGCCAGGAGATTCCCCGAAGACTACCGGTATGTAATCGATCAGGGGTATGTGCTGATCCGCTCAAACCAATCATCGAAAGCAACCAAGGTGTTTGAGCAGGCCATCAAGGACGTACCTGCAGATCAGCGCAAGGTTTCGGAACTGGCCAATGCCTTCATGGTGAGGCGCGAGTACGACTATGCAGTAAAAACCTATCTCAAAGGGCGTCAGCTGCTTTCACCGGGATATACCTTCGGGTTTGAGCTGGCTCAACTTTACGACACCCAGGGCAACGCCGGAAAAATGGTGGAAGAATACCTGCAGATGCTGGAAACCAATCCTGAGTTGCAGACACAGGTACAGGACAGGTTGCAGAATTCGCTGAGCAATGATCCGGAAAGCATCAAAAGCGAAGCCCTTCGGGTTGCCCTGCTTCAGCGGGTGCAGAAATCGCCCGACGATGTAATGCTGGCCGAACTCATGCTGTGGCTGTCGTTGCAACTGAAAGATTTTGATGCTGCATTTGTTCAGGCGAAGGCCCTCGACCGCCGGCTCGACGAAAACGGCAGCCGGGTGTTTGCCCTCGCCCAGCTGGCGGTGAACAGCAAATCCTATCCGATCGCCATAGAGGCTTATGATTATGTGATAAGGAATTCGAAGGATCTGCCCCTGGTTATACAATCAAAGGTTGAGATACTGAAATCGGAATTTGAACAGCTTACGTCAGCGTATCCAGTTGAACTGCCAAAGCTGAAGCAGCTGGAAGCCAAATACCTCGCCACCCTCGAAGAAGCCGGTCAAAATCCCCTGGCCTACCCGCTGATCCGGAATCTTGCCCATCTGCAGGCGTTTTACCTTGACAACACCCCATCAGCCATCAACCTGCTCGAAAACCTGATCAGTACCTCTGCTGCAGAACGACAGATACAGGCTGATTCAAAACTGGAACTGGCCGACATCTACCTGTTCAGCGGTGATCCCTGGGAAGCCACCCTGCTCTATTCTCAGGTGGAGAAAGCCTTTAAAAACGACCCTATAGGCCATGAAGCCAGGTTCAGAAACGCCCGCCTGTCGATGTTTATCGGTGAATTCGGCTGGGCCGTAGCTCAGCTCGATGTACTGAAAGCCGCTACCTCGAAACTGATTGCCAACGATGCCATGGCTTTGTCGCTGCTGATTACCGACAACATCGACTACGACAGTTCCACCGTTCAGCTGGCTACCTACACCCGCGCAGAACTGCTGCTATACCGCAACAAACCCGCTGAAGCACTCGGGGTACTGGATTCCCTGCTGACCGCCTATCCCGGACATCCCATCACCGACGATGCCCTGATGAAAAAAGCCGAAATCAAACTGAGGACCGGCGAAACCGCTGAGGCTGAGAATCTGCTCAGAACCATCGTTACCGATTATGGGGATGGCATTCTGGCCGATGATGCGCTCTACAGACTGGCATTGATTTACGACCAGAACGAAAACACGCCCGATGACCTTTCTGCACTTTCCTCCCAGGATCTTTTCTTTATAGGGATCCGGAACCCGGACGTCAAAGACAGGGAGAAAGCCATGGCCGCCTACCAGGAACTGCTCACCGCTTATCCCGGCAGCCTCTTTACCGTGGAAGCACGCAAACGCTTCAGGGCATTGAGGGGAGATCTGGTGAACTGAAGTCGGAAGTCAGAGGGCGGAAGTCAGAGATCGGAAGTCGAAAAAAATGAAGTAAGAGG
>CALMDN010000455.1 GCA_937864935.1 uncultured Bacteroidales bacterium | reverse complement strand
CTTTAAAATTTACATCTAAATACATCACATATCATTCATTTTGTGATACTTAAGATTCGACTAACGAAATCGACTTTCACAGAAACATAACTGTTCTGCAATTTTCGAAGCCATGAAAACCCGGCTATTGAGAAAAAAGCTGTTTTTCTTTTGTGTAAGTGATTAAATTGTGCCTGATGTAATTAATTGAACCATATTAATTATTGATTTTCTTGTATTTATGAAATTTCTGATGTACTTTTGATGTAATGCCGAAAATGGCATGACGTAAATTTGATGTAGAATAAAATTTGACAAGTGTGACTGAATTACTCTAATATTGGCTTCTGTAAGCAGCAATTTTTCAATGAATGTGGGATTGAAAATCATTGTAACCAACATAAACAGTTAACCAATTATTCAACCAATCACCAAAACACACCAAAAATGAAAAACAGATTTTCAAGATGGAGCCAGTTGTTGCTGGTTTTTGCAGCAGTTCTTTCAACGATGACGATTGTTTCCTGCAAGGACGATGAAGAAGATCCGCCAAAGAATCCGATTGCCAGTTTCCAGTATGTAGTCAGTACTACCAATTACCTTGAAGTAACCTTTACCAATTATTCGCAGAATGCTACTTCCTATGAGTGGAATTTCGGCGACGGACAGACTTCAACGGAGGCCAACCCTGTACACGCATATGCAGCAGCAGGCAATTATACCATTGTACTTACAGCCAAAAACTCAGCCAATGCTTCAGCTACTTTTAACCAGACAGTTGAGATCAAGGATCCGAACTCAGCATTGGGTCTGCTGGCAGGTGAAACTTCAAAAACCTGGAAGCTGTTCCGTGAAGGTACCTCTATGGGTGTAGGTCCCGATGCCAACAGTCCGCGCATCTGGTGGTCGCTGACCAATGAAGGTGCAAGGCCATGTTATTATTTCCAGGAGTTCACTTTTAAACGTGATGGTTCATTTGTTTTTGATGATAAAGGAGCTTTCTGGGGTGAAGGTGCAGTTTTTTCAGGCACTGCAGTCAATGAATCATGCTTTGAAGCAATTCCAGCCAACATGATCAATTCAGCCGGAGCAGATGTCAGCGCCTGGCTGAGCGGAACACACAGCTTTACCTATGAGCCAACAACAAACACCATCACCTTAACCGGCAACGGCGCCTGGATGGGCCTTCCCCAGCTTGGCACTTCTGTTGAATCCATTGTTCCTGAAGCAACGAAATCGTTCAAAGCCGTGATCGAGCAAAAAGAGGGTTATGACCTGATGACCATTTCATACACCTATGCTGCCCTGTATTGGGATTTCACCTATGTAAGCTACTCAAATCCCGCGCTTGAACCTGAAGTAGTTCAGGTTGAGCCTCCTTACGGTGAAGACCTTCCCAACCTGACTCCTACTGAAATGTGGAATACTTTCGAGACAGCTACAAGTTTCATCGTACTGGATACCGCCGGTGTATATCCGGGCAATGGCACTGCTAACAATGGTGGCATGATATTTACCATGGGTGTTGCTGATCCTGCCGGAGCCGGCCCAAACTGCGGAAAATATGAAAGAAAAGGCACCTACCAGGAACTTCAGTTCCAGATGCCGAACGACATTCAGTTTGATAATTTCACCAAGATCTCCGTTGAGGTTTTCATGCCTTCTTCCAACAATTATTCCGGAACGCTTACAAAAGGCATCGCCCTGATCATCGGTGAAGCAAGCCAGACGGCACAATGGTGGAATGGTCATGTTCAGTATGATGCCGAAGCTACCGTTATGGATGCCTGGGTAACCTATACCTTCAATCTTGACGCACCCACCAGCGGACCTGGAATGGGTGTATATACCCCGGCTACCAGAACTGACCTTGACTTCTTTGCCATCTCACTCGGTGGTGGAGGTCACTCGGATGAAGGTACATTCTACATCAGAAACTTCAAATTTGAATAGTTAATTCATTATATTATCAGACTGTTTCAGAAGCCTGTTCTGAATCCGGTCGTGCAGGTAACAAATATAAATACGTTGCTTTCATGGCCTGACAATGAGCAATTCGGTTTCTGAAACAGCCTGATAATACAATAAATCACAACGATGAAAAAACCGATCTTTCACGGTCTGTTACTAAGCATCTTCTTATTAGTAACGATCAGCCTGATCTCCTGCAAGGATGAAGAAGAAAATCCAACCGGCGACCCGACAAACCTTACCGTGGAAGTAACCCTCCCCGATGAAGGTCCCGGTGTGGTTGTAATTCATGCAACAGCAGACAATGCAACCGAATATCGTTTGTTTGTAGGGACTTCCACAACGGCTGTTGCCTCAAATACCAGCGGCCATTTCGAGTATGAGTTTCTCCTTCCGGGAACCTTTCAGATTGAAGTGAGGGCCTATGGAAGTTCGGGCCGCTACATCAGGGAAACCCGTCAGATTGTGCTCACCGATGAGGATCCGGTAACTGTGGGAGAGGGCTATTCAACCCCCATGCAGTATACCGGCTACAATCTGGTGTGGAACGACGAATTTGACGGAAATGCACTGAATACCCAATTCTGGAGTTATGAAACCGGTGCCGGTGGCTGGGGCAACAACGAGCTGCAGTATTACCGTCCCGAAAACACCAGCGTTGATGGCGGTGTGCTTACCATAGAAGCCAGGAAAGAGAGTTATTCGGGCAGTGCATACACCTCATCACGCCTGGTTACCCGCGATAAGAAAACCTTTACTTACGGCAGGGTAGACATCAGGGCGTTGCTTCCGAAAGGACAGGGTATCTGGCCTGCGCTCTGGACACTGGGCAACAACATCACCACCGTAAGCTGGCCTGCCTGCGGCGAAATCGACATCATGGAAATGATTGGTGGCAGCAACCGCGAAAAAACCGTACACGGCACCCTTCACTGGGATAACAACGGCCATGTGCAGTACGGGCAGTCGTATTCCCTTTCAACAGGAATCTTCGCCGATGAATATCATGTGTTTACCATCATCTGGGATGAAACAACCATCAAGTGGTATGTAAACGATGTGAAATTCAACGAGGTTGATATCACTCCAGGGCATATGTCAGAGTTCCACCTCAAACAGTTCTTTATTTTCAACGTCGCAGTAGGTGGTATCTGGCCGGGTAACCCCGATGCTACCACCGTTTTTCCGCAACAGCTGAAAGTTGATTACATCAGGGTATTTCAGAAGAACTAAACCCTTGATGCAGCTTTCTGCATTTGATTATTCACAAAATACTGAGAGTCAATTAATTTAACTCTAAAAATTTCATTTATGAAGAAAAAACTACAATTAATCATATTGCTGGTTTCGTTTTTCACAACCAACCTGCTGTTCGCTCAGGGGTTCAAGGTTAGTGGAAAAATCACCGATGAGGAAACCGGTATGGGAATGCCCGGCGTTACGGTAGTGGAAACAGGAACCTATAACGGAACCACCACCGACATCGATGGGAAATATACAATCACTGTGAGCAATCAGAATGCCTCACTCGACATTTCGTTCATCGGTTACCAGAAACAGAAGATTTCAATCAGCGGCAAA
>CALMDN010000454.1 GCA_937864935.1 uncultured Bacteroidales bacterium | reverse complement strand
GGCCTTGCTGTATTTCGGGGCAGCTCATGAAGAGATTCCAGAGCAGGCCGGAACGGTGGTTTTCGATCATCACAATGATGGGCCCCTGATCGATGGCAAGATGTGATTTGGCATACCAGCCCCGGCTTTCGTTGAAGGCATCCACAAACCCGTATTCACTCCAGATTTTGTCGCCGAGGTTGTAATAAAAGTGCCTAAGGGCCTTCATTGAATATTCAGGGGTATAAGGAAAAGCGGATAAGGCGGCTGTTGGGGAAATAACCCCCAGATCGTTGTCGGGTGAATGGGCATTGTAGCCTTCGTGGTTATCGCTGGCGGTAAGGCCCCAGCAGTTTTCACCATAACCCTTGAAATGCTTCGGATTTTCAATGCAATGAGCCCGGTTGATGAGGGTATGATTCACATTCTGCTCCCAGTAATCGGCGTAGCGGTCTTTCAGACCTTTGGGATTCAGGCCCAGAAAGGAATAGTGTGAAAAGAAAAGGGGCCCGCCGTAATCGAAGCCCAGGGGCAGCCGGATTCCGTAAAACTCTTTCCCGTTTTTAAAGAAGCTGCTCTGGGCCCATCCGTTGTGGTAAACAGCCGAACTCACCGGGTGCCTTTCGCCGCTGGCTGCCAGCACATACATAATCAAACACTCATTGAAGCCCCTCACGGCAAAATTCATGGCCCAGTCGTTGTTGGGACTCCAGTGCCAGTATAAGACCTCGCGGCCATCGCGGGTAAACCAGTCCCATTCTATATCACTCCACAACCAGTTGATGCGGTTTCTGAGTTCCGTCTCTACCGGATTGTTCTGATTAAAATATTGACGGGCAGTGAGTAAGCCCTGGAAGAGGTAGGATGATTCCACCAGATCAGCGCCATCGTCCTTTCGGCTGAAAGGAATGGTCTTTCCGGTGGTGCCGTTCAGCCAGTGGGGGAATACCCCGTGATAGGCATCGGCTTTTGAGAGAAACTTCACCATTTTCAGCAAATGCCGTGCTGCACTGTCCCTTGTGATCCATCCCCGGTGAACAGCAACCACCGTCGCCATAATGCCAAATCCGGTTCCACCGGTTGTCACTACTTCGTTGCCATACCCGTACGCCTCATTGCTGCGTTCCCGGGCCAAACCACTCACCGGATGGGCAAAATCCCAGAAATATCGAAAGGTCTGCCGCTGAACCTCATCGAGTAACTGTTCATCGCTGAGTCCCTGAACAATGCCCCGCGCCTCAATTTTATCGGGGTCAGGCATTGGTTGCTTCTTTTTCTGGCCAAATGCCAGGGTGGTGCTGCAAAGTAAAAGCAGCATCAGCAGCTTGGCCGGTCCGGTAAATCTGGAAATGGTATGCATGGGTTGGTTGTTTGGTTATTGGGTTATGCTGTGCCCTGAGGGTGATCCATGGTGTAAAAATAACACTAAGTTGCCAATTCGGACAAACGCGGTAAAAAAAATCTGTCCTATAGATTGCTGCGCTGTCAGTTGTTGTTTTAACGAATGGTACCAGCCTGAAGGTACCGGGTGTTTAACCCACAGTTAACGGCTTCCATAGAACTTTAGCAGGAATGGATATTCCTGATCTTCAGGATTTTCATTCACAGCCTGTTGCAGTTTACTGAAGAACCCGGTCCTGTTGCCACTGAAACTCTCTGCCAATCCTGAAACAAGCAGTTTGTTGCCATTCACAAATCGCTGCATCATGCTTGAATCGGGGATGTTGCTGAATATCACCCCCGGATTGGTGCGTATTTTGTTCAGCATGTGCAGGTTACCGGGCAGGTTGGCTTGTTCGAACGAAGCCAGGCGGAAGAACTCGGTTAATGGCTGATCGTCGGTATTGATATGCTGATCCGTGGTATGCCGGTCGATGGTTTGCTGATCGAGAATCAGGCAGGCAGCGAGGTGATAAGGGTTTGAGTAAAAATACGGGTCTTTGGAAGCTTTGAAATCCGCTCACTCCAGTTGATAAAGCTGAAATCTCCCTGCCCGTTCACCCCAAGCAGTACGGCATGGTTGTGTCCCAGCCATACCGTGGCCTCGGGAAATACCACCCTGAAGGTCCGGATAATGCCCATCAGGTCATCGGGGAGCAGTTTATGCAGTGGCAGGTATTGCGATACCATTCCGCCCGGGTTGAGGTGGGCCTTGCAGAGCTCGAAATACTCTCTGGTGTAGAGGCTTCCCGAGCCCAGTATGGGATGGGTCGGGTCGCTGGAGATGAGGTCATACATCTTTCCGGTCGATTGAAGGTACTGACGGCCGTCGCCCTGCATGAGTCTGAGCCTGGGATCGCTTTGAATGTTGTTGTTGAGCCCGCTGTAATAATGGGCTGCACCTCTGATGCCGGCTACAAGTTCCACACAGTCGATGGTTTCAACCTCCGGGTGCGATGCAATGGCCGATGTTGTAACACCGATTCCGAAGCCGACAACCAGCACGCTGCGGCAGTTTAAACCGGTGAGAAAAGGCAGGTGCCCCACCATCTTTACTACCTTCACCGCATCGTAACTGGAGCCGATCACAGCACTGTTATTTACATAGGTCGAGAGGGCGGTTCTGTCGCCCCCGGGTTCGCGGCCCACCACCCAGGTGCCTTCGGTGGTTTCAGAATACTCGACTATCTCACGGTCGAAACGACTGAAGGAGGGGGGGAGAACCTTCTGTTTCGGACTGATAAAAGTTATCATTATCAATAGGATACCCAATCCCAGAGAAACCTTTGCTGCAAGTGCGATGGATTTCCTCTCCGGAGATAACCGGGCAATGAAGTATGCACTTC
>CALMDN010000453.1 GCA_937864935.1 uncultured Bacteroidales bacterium | reverse complement strand
CACTGTTTTGTAATCTTCATCTACCAGGGCATCCCAGCTTTCGCAGACGATGTCGAGGTACCACGAGAAGGCATAGATGTTCCCGTTAACAGCCTTCTCAATGCATTGATCCCAGGCTGCTTTGTCAATATCGGCATGCTTTACCAGTCTTATTTTCATGCCTTCAACTGGTTGTATCACGACGGAACAGAAGTGCGACAGCCCAGGCCTGTATGCCTTCTTCACGTCCTGTAAATCCAAGATGTTCGGTGGTCGTTGCCTTTATAGAAACAGTGCCAGAGCCGGTTGCTGAATCTATTTTGATCTGCATGTCAGGAATATACTGTGAAATCCGGGGTTTCTGAAGTGCAATGGTGCAATCAATGTTGCCTATCTGCCAGCCTTCAGCCCCGACGAGTTCAACCGTTTTTCTCAGCAGTATCATGCTGTCAATGCCTTTCAGGGCCGGATCGGTATCGGGGAAATGAAATCCGATATCTCTCAGTCCGGCCGCGCCGAGCAGCGAATCACAGATGGCATGCAGCAGAACATCGGCATCAGAATGTCCTGAGGCCCCTTTATAATGACTTATCCTGATACCGCCGATCATCAGCGGTAGTCCTTCTTTAAGCTGATGGACATCATATCCGAAACCTACCCTGAACGGAAACATTTTCGCTGGATTCGTTTTCAAAAGTCTTTTAGAAATTGTAAAACTAACCAAATCTAACGATAATGAAACACAACGGCTTTAAAAATGAGCCTGATGGTTATAAAAGATTCATGTACGAAAAGGTTATAAATAAAAAAAGCCACTGATGGTGGCTTTTCTTTGTGGGAGCAACAGGGTTCGAACCTGTGACCCCCTGCTTGTAAGGCAGGTGCTCTGAACCAGCTGAGCTATGCTCCCTAATGAGGGTGCAAAGATAAACACTAATTTTAATTCTGCAATAGTTTTGATTTTTTTTTGTAGCAGCCGTTAAAAATTTTGATTTTTAAAGATTGTTGTCCGGTAATCTCATAAGCAATTCCAAAGTTTACCGGACAATATTGATTTTTAAACAAAAAGCATCCCATGTGAGGGATTCCGGAGATGATGAATGCCTGAAGCGGATGATGCATTTGTTAGCCTCCGGTTGATTTGCCTGGCTTGTTTGTTTGTTATCGCGGGCAGACAGGTACACGCAAGTGAAACTCGGGATTTTAACGGCCCCGAAGTTCTGAGGAATAAAGCATCACCGGATCGGTTTTCCAGATGCCACAGGGCTGTTTACAAGGGTACACATCCGTTTTTTTATTTAGCTGGTGAGTGGTGTTCCGGATAAAAACCCCCTGAAACGGACAATTTTATCTGACCAACGTTAGTTTGCATTAAATTTGCATGTTATTTTCAGGTATGCTGAGATCTTTTCAGAGAATATTTCTCCCGATAGTTTTATTAAGCCTGGTATTGATTTTTACCGGAGGATGTAAATCCACCCGCAAGGTTCAGAAGCGGGGGGGGTATCTCTTTACCGGTTACTCCATAAAAACGGACCGCAAAGGGATCTCTGAGTATGACCTTTCCAATTTTGCCCAGCCCAAGCCCAATTCAACCTTCTTGGGACTAAGGCACAGGGTGTGGATTTATGATGCTTTCAAAGGAAAAAAGGACACCCGGTTCAGAAAATGGGTCAGAAATCATATGGGTTCAGCTCCTGTTTTGCTTGATACAGCGATGGTAGATAATTCGATGATTCCCATGAAGGTTTACCTGAACAACAAAGGGTATTTCGGGGCAACTGTCACCCGCAGCATAAAGTATAAAAGAGCCAGGGCCTCTGTTTTATTTTCAGTTTCTGCACCTGAACCCTATGTTATTGGTTCAGTAAGCTATCAGGTTCATGACGACAGCCTCAGATTTTTTGTGAATCAGATCAGACCCCGGAGTTTGCTGATTCCCGGTATGCAGTACGATGCCTATCTTATAAGAGACGAACGCGAACGCCTGACCCGCGAACTTAAAGACCTTGGGTATTATTCCTTTATCAGGGAGTATATTTTCTTTGAAGTGGATACCAGTGTTCAAACACGGCAGGCCAATATCAGAATCATCATTAAAAATAAAAAGGCAGTGGTTGTTTCGCCGGGTGCCGGGCTTACGGATTCGTTGAATGAAATCAGGCATCAGCGGTATTTTCTCAACAAGATTTATGTGACAACAATCGACAGGAAATTATCGGCTGATACAACCCTGGTTTACGATACCTTAGCTTTTTTCAGGAATACGGATTCTTCCTCAAAGTCAGTGCCGGATTTCTACCATGTTTTCAAGCTTGATCCGCGGCTTCGACCGGAAGCCCTTGCCCGGAATATTTTCCTGGTTCCGGGTCTGGCTGTTACACAGAAAAGCGTTAACCTCACCTATAACCGATTGCAGAACCTCGCCCTGAGCAGGTTTGTGTCGGTGAATGTATCCCCTTCTCCGGATAACCAAAAGGTTGCCCCTGGCGGACTTTCGATGCTTGATTGCGATATACGGGTGGTGCGTTCGCCGGTGAATATGTATACCATTGAAGCGGAAGGTACCAACTCAGGTGGGTATATTGGCCTGGGTTCCAGTTTTAATTATCAGAACAGAAATATCTTCAGGGGGGCAGAGACGCTGAGGCTGAAACTCTATGGGGCATTCGAGATTCAGCCGTCACTGGGGGTGTCAGAATCCGAAAAGTCGGTGCTGTTTAATTCAATGGAGGCCGGGGTGCAAACAGGGCTCGATTTCCCTGCCATTCTCAGCCCGATCCGGATCAGAAGTACCAGGCTTGATTTCAGATCAAAGACTTCACTGGGCCTGGGGTTTAATTATCAGCAGAGGACATATTACCTGAAGTATGTAACTGCTCTTTCTATGGGATATGAATGGAATACCAGTGCAACCAGCAATCACCGTTTTTCCCCGGTTGATCTCAGTTCAATCAGCATAACGCGTGACAGCGTATTTACTGCATACCTGAATGAGCTGCGCGATCCGCGATTTCTGAATCAGTACACCGATCACCTGATCATGGCAATGAAGTATTCCTATATCTACAATAACCAGGATCTGAAATCTCAGAAAAATTATTTCTATTTCAGGGCTGATCTTGAATCGGCCGGCAATGCACTGCGCGCATACAGTGCCGTAGCGGGGTCGGAGAAGAACCCTGACAATAGTTTCAATGTACTGGGTCTGCGTTATGCCCAGTACCTGAGAGGCGATTTTGATTTCCGCTATTTCAGGCCCCTGTCCGAAACCCGTAAAATGGTGTACCGGGCATCCTTCGGCATCGGTGTTCCTTATGGGAACTCCGTTTCCTTGCCATTTGAGAAGGGTTTTTTTGCCGGTGGAGCCAATGGGATGCGCGGCTGGCCTGTCAGGTCACTGGGGCCCGGTGGGTACCGCTCAACCGACAGCACATCGTTTGAGAATATCGGAGATATGTCGGTAGAACTGAATTTTGAATATCGTTTCCCCATGTACAGCTTTATCCATGGGGCGCTTTTCTCCGATATCGGCAACATCTGGTTGTTGAAAAAGAATGATGATTTCCCTGACGGGGAAATAAAGTTCAGTAACTTATTCAGAACCCTGGCTGTGGATGCCGGCTTCGGATTCAGGTTCGATTTCAGCTTCTTTATTTTCAGAATTGACGGCGGTTTGCCCGTTTATGATCCCGGCCAGCTGAAAGACAGCCGCTGGATCAGGTTTTCGAAATTTCAGCTGCGGGATATCAACTGGAATTTTGGCATCGGGTATCCGTTCTGACATACTTTTGCCGGTAATGCATGCATGGCGTTCATAAGTTGTGGTTGTATATACAGGCAAAGGATTGTTAAATGAGGAAGGCTTGACCCTCCATTTAAATGAAAAGGAATAAACTCTATGATTGAATTGAATAACCGGGAAATCGCCGGAAAGATACTTGTTGAACTCGGGCATGAGCCTACTGCCGGTCAGCAACAACTGACCGATATGCTGGCTGACTTTGTGGCGCAACCGGTTTCACCGAAGCAAAGGCAGGCTTTTCTGATTAAAGGCTATGCCGGAACCGGAAAAACTACCCTGGTGAGTGCACTCGTGAGGGTTCTGCCCCTGGTGGGAATGCAATCGGTGTTGCTGGCTCCCACCGGGAGGGCTGCCAAGGTTTTGTCGGGATATTCAAGGAAACAGGCCTTAACCATTCACAGGAAAATCTACAAGGCAGTAACACGTGCCGATGGCCGGCTCACAATGGGACCCGGACAGAATCCTCACAAGTACACCTTGTTTATCGTGGACGAAGCCTCCATGATCCCGGGTTCTGATTCCTCTGCTGACCAGGGAATCTACCAGCACAGGGATCTGCTGGATGACCTGATAAACTATGTATTCAGCAGTGAAGGTTGTAAGCTCTTGCTGATCGGAGATACTGCCCAGCTTCCACCCGTTGGAACAGATCAGAGTCCTGCCCTCTCACCTGAAGCCCTCGAACGCTCCTATCACCTTGATATCAGGTCTTACGAACTCAGTGATGTTGTAAGGCAATCACTCGATAGCGGCATTCTGAGCAATGCCACCCTGCTGAGAAAACAATCGGCCGAAGATAGCCCGGTGCTTCCCTTTTTCAGGCTGGGTAACTTCGGCGACATCAAAAGGATTGACGGGGCAGCGTTTGAGGATGCACTCAATTCGTGTTATTCCCGTTTCGGGTGTGAGAATACAGTCATCATCACACGCTCCAACAAAAGGGCAAATCTCTTCAACAATGAGGTCAGGGCCAGGCTGTTGTTTCGTGAAACAGAGCTTTCGGCCGGTGATATCATCATGATTACCCGCAACAATTACTTCTGGCTCCCTCTGGGATCCAAAGCCGGATTTATTGCCAACGGCGATATGGCTGAAGTAAGGAGGATCATTAAAACCGGCGAAATGTATGGTTTCAGGTTTGCCGATGTGAGCGTTCAGCTTGCTGATTATCCCGATCAGGAGGTGATTGAAATCAAGCTGCTGCTTGATTCCATGGTGATTGAATCACCCTCACTGCCGCAGGCTGAACACCAGAAACTCTTTGACGAAATTTTGCTTGATTATACTGAAATAAAGTCTCCTCAGGAGCGGACGAAGCTGGTTAAAAACAGTCCGTATTACAACGCAGTACAAGCCAAATTCGCCTACGCACTCACCTGTCATAAAACCCAGGGAGGTCAGTGGGATGCGGTTTTTATCGACCATGGATACCTTACTTCGGAAATGATTGATGCTGGTTTTGTGCGTTGGTTATATACAGCGCTCACCCGGGCATCCAGGGAGGTTTATCTGGTGAATTTCAACGATGAGTTTTTTGAATAGAAACACGATTTTGAAACGGATGCTGCAAGCAGATGGCGTGCAGTATATTTGCTAAAATTCTGCAATGATGGAGAAAATAACAGGCAGTCAACTGGTAGAGTTGTTCGGGCAGTTTGCCGGCAAACAGGTGATGATTATCGGGGATGTGATGATTGACGCATACCTTTGGGGAAAGGTTGACCGGATTTCACCCGAGGCACCGGTGCCGGTGGTGTCGGTAAAAAGGCGGGAGAGCCTGCTGGGAGGGGCAGCCAATGTAGCCCTCAACATCAGGGCACTTAAAGCTGTGCCTTTGCTTTGCTCAGTAATCGGAAATGATGTCAGGGGTGATGAATTTCTTGACCTGCTCAAGCACGACGGGATCTCCGGTGAAGGGATAGTCAGATGCCCTGACAGGGTTACCACCACCAAATTCAGGATTATCGGCAACAATGCCCAGATGCTCAGGGTTGATGAAGAGATGGATACTGACCTCGCTCCCGGAGTTGAAAAACAGCTGCTTGATATAATTGAAGGGATGCTGAAGACCGGTGAAGTAAGTGTAATCGTAATGCAGGATTACAACAAGGGTGTGCTCACCCGCACTTTGATTGAGAAGGTGCTTAAACGTGCGGAAGAACTTGGTATTCCGGTTGTAATTGATCCGAAACACAAGAATTTTGATGCCTATAAGGGCGTCAGCCTGTTTAAACCCAACCTCAAAGAACTGAAAGAGGGACTAAAAATAGATGCTGAAATCAATTCAACAGAACGGATCAGACAGGCAGTTTCCGAATGGCAGGCAAAGCAATCAATTGTAACAATGATGGTTACGCTCTCTGAAGCAGGTTTGTTTATCAGGGATACTGCTGATGGTGAAGTTAAGGAGTATCTCATACCTGCTCATCTGCGGAAAATTGCCGATGTTTCGGGTGCCGGTGATACTGTTATCAGTGTTGCGTCACTATGTAAAGCCCTGAATCTGTCTGCCTATTTAACAGCAGCCTTGTCAAACATAGCCGGCGGATTGGTCTGTGAGTATGTTGGTGTGGTGCCGGTTAACCGTGACCGGCTGCTGAATGAAGCCAGATTACTGCTATGCACTGAATAGCCCTTTCCTGTGAAATGAATATGAAGTATATTTGCCGCAGTGCTTTCTGATAAAATAAAAAGTTACTTCTGCCGTTTGATGATAAAATTATTTGATGTGAAGCCAGTCATCCTTAAGCTTTTAATACTGTTAACCCTGTTTTTTTCTGTAACTCCGAAGACGGAAGCCCAACGGCTGAAAGTCAGGAACCTCAGCAACTACGACCTCGCTCCCTATCATTTTGGCTTTATTCTCGGCATGAATGAGATGCTGTTTTCTGTCAAAACAAGACCTGGTTTTCAGGATGTTAGCTATTATGCTCTTCAGACACCCGATCTTTACGCCGATTCTTCGAAACTTTATGGCCTTGAACATCAGCCTTCTTTTGGTTTTACCATCGGTATTGTTTCAAACCTGAGGATAAACGACCTGATGGACCTGCGGTTTGTGCCCTCACTTTCCTTTGGCGAGCGTGATCTGGAGTATTCTGTACTGATTCATTTCGACGGTGAGGAGAAGCTTACCCTCATCAACAAAAAACTGCAATCCACTTTTGTCGAATTGCCGCTTCATCTGAAATACAAAGGCAGCAGGCTGAACAACATCAGGCCTTATTGGCTCATCGGGGGGAAATACTCCATTGACCTTGCCAGTGATTCAAAAAAAAAGGATGAAACCAACAACATCTATGTTGCGCTTAACCGCAACGATGTTTATGCCGAGATGGGTGCAGGAATGGACTTCTATACAACTTTTTTCAAGTTCGGGATTGAACTGAAGATGTCTTACGGGCTCATGGACATTCTGAAACGCCAGGGCAACATTTACACACTACCTGTCGAAAAACTGAGTTCCAAGCTCTTCCTGCTCTCATTTACCTTTGAATAAATCTAAACCTTATCCTGTTTTTTTTGTTTGTCCGGTAAAGAGATACATTTCACCGTATCTGAATTGCCGGTTATGAGTTTCGTTAAAAGCCTGAACAGTGCGAAGGGAAATAGAGTTAAAGCTAACACCATCAGAAGCCTTTGATCCGCAACG
>CALMDN010000452.1 GCA_937864935.1 uncultured Bacteroidales bacterium | reverse complement strand
CACCGGGGCTTCGTTCACGTTGGTTAAGTTGATAATGGCATTCGACTGAACATTCAGCGCAGGAATTCCATTGTCGAGGGCCCTGATTACCAGTGTGTAGGAGGGGTTGCTCTCAAAGTTGAGTGCTGAAGCATTGTTTACCGTGATTGTTCCGGTGCTTGCCCCGATGGCAAAAGCTGTACCGGTATTGCCTGAAATGATGCTGTATGTAAGTGTCTGATTCTGATCAGGATCTGTGGCAATCATGGTGCCGATCACGGTGCCGTTGGTGGCATTCTCACTGATGGTGAAGGATTGCGAACCCATGGCCGGGGCTTCGTTCACATTTGTGATGTTTATGGTGATCTGGGCATCTTCAAACAGGTTGCCCTCTCCATTGTCCATAACCCTTACGGTAAGAACAAAGGAGGTTGTGTTTTCGAAATCGAGGGCAGCACTGTTGGCCACTGTCAACTCACCGCTGGCGGAGTTGAGGGCAAAGGCATTGTTCGTATTGCCCGAAAGAATTGAAAAGAACAGAACCTGGCCACTGTCGGGATCGCTGGCAACGACGGTGCCTGCCACTGTGCCGTTGGCTGAGTTCTCCGCAACCTGGAAAGTCTGGTTGCTGATCACCGGTGGATTGTTGCTGATGATCTCTTCAACTGTGGTGGTGGCTTCAAGATGGCAGCCGTTTCCATCGATCACATTTACCGTATAGAGACCGGCAGCAAGGTTGCTGAGGTCCTGGGTGAGTGCAATGGGTGTAGCCCCGGTAACATCTATTTCAGTGATGCTTGCCCAGGTATTGTCTGAATTGCCGTTTACCGTAACCTTCACATACCTGGCCTGAATGTCATTAAAATTATACACTTCAGGAGCAGCCGGCAAGGTGCTCACCTGGCTGGCACCGCTGAACATCTCAATAAAGTTGATGCCATCAACAGAAACGGAAATATCAAAGTAGTTGATTCTGGTCACATTGAACCAGGTGATGCTTACCGAAGAAACCCGCTGTACCTGACCCATGTCAATATTGATCCAGGAGCCGATGCCGTTGCACGACCAACGGGTATTGCTGTTGTTGTCGATCGCATTGGCTGGTACATTGCCGTCGTGGCCACTGGCGGTTGCTGAAATCAGGTTCAGGTTTACATTTACCGGAGAGCCAGGGCCTGTCCAGCAGTAGCTGAAATTGCCATAACCACCGGCTGTGGTAAGGTCAATGGCGCCGTTGTTCTGATCTGGAGTTTCCCCGATCACGAAGAAATCGAGTGTTATCGGCAGTTCATCAATCAGATTCACTGTAACTACCGCAGAACTGGCAAGATTTCCGGTGCCGTTGTCCTGAACAGTCACAGTCAGACTGAAAACGGGATTCGTTGCAAAATCAAGGGCTTCGGAGTTGTTAACGCTGAGCTGGCCATTGGCTGGATTTATAGCAAAAGCTGAGGAGACATTGCCTGCAGTGATCGAATAGGTGAGTACCTGCCCCTGGTTGTTGTCACTTGCCTGAACGGTTCCGACGACAGTACCGGCCCAGGCATGCTCGATGATCTGAAAACTCTGATTCCCGATAACCGGGGGCATGTTAACCTCGCTGAGGTTCACCGTTACGGTTGCCTGTGCATTCAGATTTCCTGAACCATTGTCGGTTACCACAACTGTCAGGCTGAAGCTTGGATTTGTCTGGTAATTGAGTGCGGTGGAATTGCTTACCGAAAGAACACCGCTGGAAGCATTGATCGCAAAAGCCCCGGCGGTATTTCCTGCCGTGATGGCATAGGAGAGGACCTGGTTGTTGTCGGGGTCGCTGGCAATTACGGTACCTGCCACGGTGCCGTTGGGTGAAAGTGCCGGAATGGTGAAAGTCTGGTTTGAAATCACCGGGGGCTCATTCACATTCAACAGGTTAACTGTAATGCTTGCCTGTGCATACTGAACAGGGGAGCCGTTGTCGGTGGCCCTCACCGTTAGTACAAACGATGGGGTGGTTTCAAAATTCAGGGCCTGGCTGTTTGCCACTGAGAGAACACCGGTTGAAGCGTTGATGCTGAATGCATTTCCTGTATTCCCGGCGGTAATTGAGTAGGTGATGGTTTGTCCTGCATCGGGGTCAGTGGCAACGACTGTGCCCACGGTTGTTCCGTTGGAGGAATTCTCATTCAGCTGAAAAGTCTGGGCTGCGATCACCGGTGGCTGATTTCCTGAACCTGAAGGCAGGTGCTCATACGCGCCGATTTCGGGTGCCGACTCCTGAAAAATAGAAGTGCCGGCGATATCATACTGAATACCAACAACTGTACCGGCATTGATTACCGGAGAACCTTCCTGAATGTTGAAATTACCGGCAGCCGGATTTACGAACAGCGGATTGCCGATTACCGGGTTGGTGCCTGTTCCGGGTGTGCCGGCAACTGCTGCACTTGAATAGCAGTTGTTCTGTATAGTCCATGACCCGCCTCCGTAATTGTAAAGAGCCACCCCATTGTCGGTGGTTCTCATGTGGATGTTGTTTTTGGTTTCTACATTACATTTATCAACCCAGATATGGTAACTTGTGATGTGATAGAAAACATTGTTGTGCACCCGGGTGTTGGTAGCTGGTCCAACCGAAGGATAGGTATAACCGATGCCTATGCCGTTGCTGCAGTTGTAAAACAGGTTACCATAGATATGATTGTTGGAAGTGTATGCGCCTGCGATTCTCATGCCCTGGGTTATCCCTTTAAAAGTATTGTAGCGGGTAATGATCCCGTTGCCTCTTTCAATGTGCAATGCACAGGTTACTGCGTAATCGGTTTCAAATTCGCAATACTCAATGATACCACTGGCATTGTCGGAGATTCCGGCACCGCTGTTGAAAATTACATTGAATTTGTTACCGGCACCATTGGTGCGGTTAACGCGGGTATGATGCAGGTGAAAACCGTTGTAGTTCCCGTCAAACTGAATGCCGTCGCCGGATGAATACGTTTGATTTGTATTCTGGAAATACCTGCGGTTGATGTCATAGATATTACAATACCCGACCTCAGTATTCGTGGTATACCTGAGGTACATGCCATCCACAGCAACATTGTGCATCTCAGTATTCAGGATACTTAAGTGATCGTTATAGAAGCTATAAACACCAAAACCTGCATTGCTGGTATTGTGCGCGTTGTAGAGGTGGCAGTTGTTTACAGTATTGTAGGTTGCATAACTTCCGGTAGTTCCCATAATTCCGACCAGGGAGTGGGCTCCGGTATTTCCATCAACCTCAAAATCCTGAATGGTACAGTGATGCGAACTCTCAATCCTGAAAGCATATCCGGCTCCGGTATACGAAAACTTCGGACGGTTTCCTGTTCCGTAAGCGCCTATGGTAACATAGGTTTTTGCGTTGATAAAAATCTGGGTGGAAGAAGCATAGGTAGTGCCCCTTTTCTGAAGATAGGTATTGCCACTGGCAATGGTGAAGTCAGTCCAGGAATCGAAGGGGTTTTCGATGGTGCCATTCTGCCCCGTCGCTGTATTGGTAGGGTCAATATATAAAGTCGTCTGTGCAAACAAAACAGTGTGAACTGCCAGGAATATAACCAACGTCCCAACCACGCGAAGTCCTGTCAAACCAGAGAATTCTCCGGCTTTTTGAAACAATGAACTTTTCATCTTTAACATCCGTTAGATAGTGTAGTATGTAGAGCAATCTGAGTTTTCCCGTTTCAGGAAAGATGACCGTTTTCTGAACGGTTTTGACATTTGTTTATCATCAAATTTTAAAAAGGTAACCCAGGAAATTGAGATTCTTACCGACAACCGGATGTGGTTGAAAGAGGGGTTATTCAGCGACTCAGGCACGGCGTTTTTTCGTCGGATGACGCGACTGGTCTGCTCAAGACATTGTTTATGATTGGATTATTCCGGAGAGGTAATTCAGATATATTTTTTTAACTATTTAGATTGTGTATATATAATGACAATTTTTAGTGTGGTGAAATGGCCAAGCAATTCCGGCAACTGGACGTAGGGTTATTCGTTTTATAATTTGCCGGAGATTTTTTTGACACCAATACACCAGGA
>CALMDN010000451.1 GCA_937864935.1 uncultured Bacteroidales bacterium | reverse complement strand
ATATGGCTTCGACTCCGCCTGCCTGAATGCCCGGCAGACAGGCTCAGCCTGACATAGAATTAGTTAAGTTCTCAACCGCACAACACATTAAAGTTAATGTGATCGCATTGTGCGGTTGAGATCACAACCTATGCATTATATATGTGATCAAAACCAAAGACAACCAGCTTAAACAAAAAAAATAGTCTCAAGAATCCTGAAGAACCCCAGGCTTCAACAAGCCACTTTCCCTCAATTGGCAATCACCTCCGCGGCAATCAGTTTGTCGTAGCGCGAGCCGGGTTCTCGGTGGTACACCAGTACGGTGTAGGCGTTGCGGGTTTCGTAGCGGTTGCCCTCTATCAGCGAGGTCTCTGCCCGGGTGGTGCCATCGGGCAAATAGGCATAGAGGTAGTCGTAATAGCCCTGCTTGAGGTAGAGCCTGGCCTGGTATCCCTGCCGGGCGGCGTTGTACTCCATCCGGCCATAGCCGGTGGCCGTGGGCGGGCTGTTGCCGGGGGCCTGAAACTGCCAGCCGGTGAGCGCCCCCATCAGGTAGATGCCTCCGCCGGTCACCGGTTCGGGGTAGGGAAGAAAAAAGTCAACCCACACATATTCGCCTTCAATGGCGGCATCATCGGCATCCTCGGTCTTCACCAGGCGTTGCCCGTTGAGGTCGCTGTAAGTGATGTAAGGGGTGGTGGCCCTGTTTTTGTCGTAAAGCAGCACGGCATGATAGCCATCATTGCGGTTTTCGATGGAGCGGATGCGTTCGGAGTGGTAGCGGAGGCTCTTGATGTCGAAATACCTGAACTCATTGCCGGCTTCAAAGGTGTTGGAGCCGTCGGTATAACGGTAATCGAGCTCCTCACCCCTGAGCATCATGGGTTTGAGGTCCCACAGGGCATTGTCCCAGCGCGAATTCTGCAGCACCACCACCTTCAGGTCGCGCAGGGGTTCGCTGATGATGTAGCTGCCGGTAAACAGGGAAAACTGGACCTCGTGGTGGGTAAAGCGTTTGCTGACATCGCTGGCGGCCTTCACCAGCCCTTTCACCGTAACGCCCGGCTCCACCACCATAAAACGGCGGGTGATGATGGGCTGATCGGGTTGTCCGTCGGGATATACCTTCAGAATGTAATTGCCGGAGAGGGTGAAACGGATGTTGTCGTTCGGGATGCTCAGGGTATAGTTAACGTACCGCTGCAGCGTATTGAAGGAGAAGCGGTAATCGCGGATGTAATCATCGGTAAACCCCACCATGTACTCGTTCTGCCAGAGGTCGGTGGGATTCCACATGGCATCGCAGTGGATCACCGTGTACTGCCACAGGGCATAATCCCCGTCGAGGTCGTCGAACGACAGCTTCAGGCGTTCATCGGTGCCAAAGGTCATGATGGGCGGGGTGAGCTCCCAGCCTTCGCGGTGGAATAGTACGGTGGCGATTGACTCCTTGTAGACGAAATCGGTATAGCGCAGGAACTCCGGTGCAAAATAAGACTCTTCGGGCCTGTTCTTTTTTTTCTTTTTCGAAGCGCCGGAGGCTGATTCCTGATCAGGGGGTTGCACTTCCTGTCCAACAGTCTCCAGCAGCGGTAAAAGTGCGAGAAAAAAAACAAACAATTTCATTGTGAATCGATGAACAATGCTGATCATATCCTTGTTATTGGTCTTGATTTTCGACAAAGTTAGCAATTGAAATCCAGCCGGAAGCAGAGTCAGTCTGATTAATCCCGAAAAGGATGCCATGAAAGGAGTGAATGTTGATAATTCTATCCGTGGTTCTGCCTTAAGGTTTACTCAGCTATGGCCGGTTTATTGTCCCGTTTTCCGGCAGAAAAGATGCCTGCAGGCCTGAATAAACATGACAAACATCATATTTTCACGGTGTGAGAATCAATGGTTGAAATTGTTAACTTTGCAGCTTCTTCAGAAGAAGCCTGTGTCCGCGGATAAGTGGTCCATTCAAGGGATGCATTGTGGTTCTTCAAATCTTTATATGCCAAGAAATTCAAGCAGATATGCCCAAAACAATTAACCTGAACAGAGGACTGAACATCAGCATAGCCGGTGAGGCTGACAAGAGTCTGAAAGATGCTGTTGCCCTGCATTATGCCATTAAACCCACCGATTTCATCGGTGTTTTCCCCCGCATGCTTGTGGCGGAAGGAGCAGCAGTAAAGGCCGGCACCCCGCTTTTCACCGACAAATACCGGGAGAACATCTGTTTTGTATCGCCGGTAAGCGGAACGGTTTCCGAGATCAAGCGCGGTGACAAGAGGGTGTTGCTCGAGGTACGCATTGAGCCTGACGGAAAACATGAGTCTGAACAATTTGGCAAGGCCGACCCGACCACGCTTTCAAAATCGGAGATTACAGAGAAGCTGCTGAAGAGCGGATTGTGGTCGATGATCAGGCAGCGTCCCTATGGCATCATCGCCAATCCGAAACAGACCCCGAAGGCCATCCACATTTCAGCTTTCGACACCGCCCCCCTCGCACCCGATTATGATTACATCGTAAATGGCAAAGGGGAACAGTTTCAGGCAGGGATCAACGCCCTTGCAAAGCTGACAACCGGCAAGGTTCACCTGAACATCAGCAACCGGACTTCAGCCAAAGAATTTCTGAATTGCCGCAATGTGGAACTGACCACCTTTAAGGGGCCGCATCCTGCAGGCAATGTCGGCATTCAGATCCACCACATCGACCCCATCAACAAGGGTGAGGTGGTTTGGTTTGCCGGCGTACAGGATGTGATTGCCATTGGCAGCCTGTTTACCGAAGGCATTTACAATGCTGAGATCGTGGTTGCACTGGCCGGATCAGAGGTACTGAAAACCGGGTATCTGAAAACCCGCCGTGGTGCCTGCATCGGAAAAATGGTTGAAAACAATGTGAAGGAAGGCAACCTCCGGTTTATCTCGGGTAATGTGCTTACCGGAACCCAGATCAGGCGCGATAACTTTATCGGTTTCTACGACTCATTGATAACAGTGATTCCGGAAGGCAATTACCACGAATTTTTAGGCTGGGCCTTGCCCGGATTCAACAAATTCAGTTTCTCAAGAACTTATTTCTCCTGGCTTTCACCACAAAGGAAATACGAGGTTGACACCAACCTGCATGGGGGTGAAAGGGCCCTGGTGATGACCGGGCAGTTTGAGAAAGTGCTACCGATGGACATTTATCCCATGCAACTGATCAAAGCGGCCCTTGCGGAGAACATCGAGCTAATGGAAAACCTCGGCATGTATGAAGTTGAGCCTGAAGACCTGGCCTTGTGCGAATTTATCGACACATCAAAAACTGAAATTCAGTCCATTGTGCGTCAGGGACTGGAGACACTGAGAAAAGAAATGAGCTGATGAAGGCCAACGGCTAAGCAATTGATACTTCCTTTAAATAAAGCAATGAATGAAAGCGCTCAGAAAACAGTTAGATAAAATAAAACCAAATTTCCAGAAAGGCGGGAAATTCGAGAAGTTGCATTCAACCTTTGATGCCTTCGAGACCTTTCTGTTCGTCCCGGACAAAACCACCCGTACCGGAAGCCACATCAGGGATTCCATAGACCTGAAGCGTACGATGTCGGCGGTGATCATTGCCATGATTCCGGCCCTGCTCTTCGGAATCTGGAACACCGGATACCAGCATTATCTGTCGCTCGGTCAGGATCCGGGCTTTTTACCGATTGTGGGATACGGTCTGTTGAAAGTTCTTCCGATCATCGTGGTTTCCTATGCCGCCGGATTGGGGGTAGAATTTATTTTTGCCCAGTACCGCGGCCATGAAGTCAATGAGGGTTACCTGGTGTCGGGGATGCTGATTCCACTGGTGATGCCGGTGGATGTTCCGTTGTGGATGGTGGCTGTTGCCAGCATTTTTGCTGTTGTAATCGGCAAAGAAGCTTTCGGTGGAACCGGAATGAATGTATTCAATCCTGCTTTGCTGGCAAGGGCATTTATCTTTTTCGCTTATCCGGCCAAGATCACAGGTGATACCATCTGGACCGGAGGCCTGAGTACCGGTGAAGGGGTCGTTGACGGATTTTCCGGAGCTACCCCTCTTGGCAATGCAGCAGCCGGAGCAATGGACAAAATACCATCGATGTACGACCTGTTTTTTGGTTTTATCCCGGGCTCTATCGGAGAAACATCCAAAATCGCCATTATTCTCGGAGCACTGATTCTGATTGTAACCGGAATCGGAAGCTGGAGAATCATGCTTTCAGGGCTTCTGGGGGGCATAAGCATGACCCTGATATTTAATGCTTTTGCAGCCAACGAATACATGACACTGAGTCCGCTTACCCAGATTATGATGGGAAGCTTCCTGTTCGGAATGGTCTTTATGGCAACCGATCCGGTTACCGCGGCCCAGACCGATAAGGGTAAATGGATCTATGGCTTCCTGGCGGGTTTCTTTGCAATCATGATCAGGGTGTTCAATCCAGCCTATCCCGAAGGCACCATGCTTGCAATTCTGCTTATGAATGCCTTCGCACCGCTTATCGATCACTATGTGGTTGAAGCCAACATCCGCAAACGCATCAAAAGAGCGGTTAATGTTGTTAAATCTTAATCGGCAAAATCGTCATGGAACATAGTAACAAATACATTTTCATCTACGCCATCATCATGGTCGTAGTGGTTGCTGTCTCACTCAGTGTAGTGGCGGTTCAGCTGAAGCCTGCCCAGGAAGACAATATCCGCATTGAAAAAATGCAGAATATCCTTACTTCGGTGAATGTGCCCATTGCTGAAGTACCCAAAAAGGAAGTGATTGAAGTTTATCACAAATACATTACCTCAGCTGTAGGTATCAACATCAATGGTGATGTTGTTGAAACCAATGCTGACAAAGTGTTTGCGGTGGATCTGGCCAACGAGCTGAAGAAAAAACCTGAGCAGCAGATTCTGCCGGTATTTTTTGCTTCACTTGACAACGGCGATACTGCTTATGTGGTTCCGTTAAGGGGCAAAGGGCTGTGGGGGCCGGTCTGGGGTTACATTTCCTTCAAAACCGATTTCAATACTGTGCTGGGCACGATGTTCGACCACAAGGGTGAAACACCAGGACTGGGTGCAGAAATCAACCAGGCATGGTTTATGGATCCTTTCAAGGGAAAAACCATTTACGACAAGGATGGAAAATTTACTTCAATACAGATCGTCAAAGGCGGTGCTCCGGATGATGATCCCCATGGTGTCGATGCGATTTCAGGAGGAACCATCACC
>CALMDN010000450.1 GCA_937864935.1 uncultured Bacteroidales bacterium | reverse complement strand
GAAATATGTATGCGGCATTTCAAGCGGGAGACAGCAGTTTACTACGACTATCCGGATGCCTGGAACAACGTCGGCGAAGTGTTTCTGCTGGTAGTGAATGAACCGGATTCAGCCATCCGCTATTTTGAACAGGCAACCCTCACCAATCCGTCATTTACTGCCGCATTCTACAACCTCGGCTACACTTACCAGGTCACCAATCAACCCGAAAAAGCCATTCCGCAATACGAAAAAGCCCTGGAACTTCAGCCCTATGAAATCAGGGCCATGTCGAACCTGGCCCAGCTTTACCAGAAAACCGGACAGACCGAAAAGGCTGTTCAACTGAATGAAGACATCATCATCATTGAGCCCAACCTTGATCTGCCCTACATCAACCTGGGCACCTATGCCATGCGCAGCGGCGAGCCGGAAAAAGCACTGGAATATTTCGCCAAAGCCATCGAAATCAATCCCAACAACTTCGAGCTCAATATGCGACTGAACAACTATTACAGAAAGGTGGGCGATTCAACAAGGGCTGATTATTACCTTGAACTGGCAAGGCGTTCAGGCAAACCTCAACAATAATTACCCTGACAATGCCGGAATACAGCCAATACTACCAACCGCAGCTTACCCTGCCCGACCTGCTCTTCAGGGCTGCACAGGAACATGAAGAAGCCTTTATCGGGTATGTGAACGATGACGGCACCATCGCAAAACAATCCTACCGGGAACTGCTTCAGGAGGCCATCCTGACGGCCACGGGACTGCAACAACTGGGGCTGAAACCCGGCGACAAGCTCATCATTGCTTCCCAGGGAAACCGCGAAATCATCCGGCTCCTGTGGGGAAGTTTTCTTGCCGGAGTCATCCCCACCGTGCTTCAGCCACCCATGACTTTCTCGGGATACAATCCGGCGGTGGTTAAGATGATGAATGTGTACACCCAGCTGGGTGAACCCTTCATTTTTCTGAGTGAAGATGTTTCGGGGAACGGAGAGCTACCCGCAGAGAAGGTTAAAAGGATTTCAGACCTTGACAGCAGCGGCACCTTCGACCGGCCGGAGCTGCAACCCGGATATCCGGCCTTTATTCAGTTTTCCTCGGGCAGTACAGGCGATCCCAAAGGCATAGTACTTACCCATGCCAACCTAATGGTGAACCTCGACGCCATCCGTATCGGATTAGACCTTCATTATCCCGACTACACCGGCAACTGGATGCCGTTGTTTCACGACATGGGCCTGATCGGATATCACCTGACTCCTCTTTATTGCCTTCACAGCCAGTATCACATCGAAACCATTGATTTCATCAAAAATCCGGGGTTGTGGCTTGATCTGCTGAGTGCTTCTCAAATCTGTGTTACCGGATGCCCGAATTTCGGGCTGGCGCTGGTACTGCGTTTCCTGAGCCGGAAAAAGACCGTGCCCGATTGGAATTTCGGTGCGATGAAAGCCATGCTCAACGGCGCTGAACCCATCTCGGTGCAGATCATGAACGATTTTGTTGAGAAACTCCGCCCTTTCGGTTTCAGGCCCGAAGCCATGATGCCGGTTTACGGGATGGCTGAAGCAACGCTGGCGATCTCGTTTACACCGCTGATGCAGGATTCTGTGATTACGGCCTTTGATTCTACGATGCTCGATCTTGAAAATAAGGCAGTTAAACTTGATGCCAGCCACCCGAATGCCAGGCTGTTGTCGGGTGTCGGGAAGGCCCTGAACGACACCTGGATAAGGATCGTTGATGGCAACGACCAGCCAGTGGATGAGGCCATTGCCGGGCACATTCAGCTCAGGGGAGGCGGTATCACCGGAGGATACTTCAACAAACCTGAAGAAACGGCCGCTGCCTTCTGCGATGGCTGGCTGCGCACCGGGGATATCGGCTTCATTTTCGAAGGCAACCTATACGTGAGTGGCCGTCACAAAGACATTATCTTCAAAAACGGCAGAAATTACTTCGCCAACGACCTGGAAGTGCTGGCCTGCACACTGGAAGAAATCAGCTACGGAAAGATCTGTTTCGGAGGCACCACCAGCCGGCAGACCGGCCACGACAAGGTGGTTGCTTTTCTGGCTGGATCGCCTGGCGAAAAGGCGATGGAGACCTTCAGACAATTGCGGGCTTTGCTGCGCAGCAACCTCGGCATTACCGTAGACGAACTGGTGATGGTGAAGTCGAATGAGATTCCGAAAACCTCGAGCGGCAAGCTGCAGCGGTATAAGCTGATGCAGCGCTATCTGGCGGGTGAATTTGAAGATCAGGTAATCAGCCTGCCCTGAGTACATCAGCGTAGGGTCCTGGTCAGCAAGGCTCAAACATGCGGATCAGGGCTACCGGCACTCTGCCTCACCTGCGCATCCATCTCCCTGAGCATTTTACCCCAGGCTACAGCATAAATCAGCATCATCACCCAATCGGTCAGCCGGAGGTATAGGCTGCGGGGTTTATTCTTCCATTCCATGTTTGCATCCACTCCATCGGGATGGCTACGGATGACCTCCTCCAGGGCAATGCGCCCGTAGTTGTGGTTGGAGGCATAAGCCCAATAGGCTGCCTTAAGACTCCGGGTGCGCCACAGCGTGCGGAACATCATACGACGGATGTTCTCCTTGTTGTAGATACTCAGCCAGATTTCCTTCATCACTGACTCTATCTCCGGGGTATCCAGATGGGCTGTCCCCAGGGTAGGATGCATGAAATGAAAATGCCTCCAGTCGTCCGGGAAATCGGTGTAAACAATCCTGTTCTGTGCCTTCATGCGAGCAAACAGGGTGGTTCCGGGAAGGGGGGTAAGGATGGAAGACTGCACCGCATCGATTCCGCTGCGCAGGATGTAATCACGACGTCTGAAAAGGGCCTCGCGGGTATCGCTCTCAAAACCGAAAATGAGGGTTCCGAGCACCCCGATCCCCTGCTTGTTCATCTTTCTGAACACCTGCCCGAATGAATCCACCCCGCGTTTCAGGTTCAGCCGTTTCTTTGCATCGGCCAGTGCTTCCGGATTGTCGGCTTCTATGCCCATGAGAATGAGCTTACAGCCGCTTTTGCCGGCCCAGTAGAGCACCTCTTCGTTGTCGGCAAAATTGAGGGAGGCCTGTGAAAACCACATGCGCCGGATTCCCCGCTGTACCATGCCCTTAAACAGGCGGATGGCCCGCTCCTGTGCCCCCCTGGTGTTGTTGACCAGGTGGTCGTCCACAAAGAAAATCAGCGGACGGGTCACTTTTTCCAGCTCATCAAGCACATCCTCCACATTGCGTTCACGATAGCTTTTGCCACACATCTGGGTAACGGAGCAGAAATCACAGCCCATGGGACACCCGCGCGAGGTCTGCACCAGGTCGTAAACGTAGGGATACCTGAAAATATCGCGCCTGACCGGCGAGATGGATTGAACGTCGGCGAGCCCTCCGTTGTATAGGGGTTTCAGTGTGCCTGATTCAAAATCACGGAGCAGGGCCGGCCATGCAGTTTCTGCTTCGCCAACCACCACCGTATCCACATACTGTGCGGTCTCTTCCGGAATCATGCTGGCATGAATACCGCCCATAACCACCGGGATGCCGGCCTGCCTGAACTCAGCCGCTATTTCGTAAGCGCGGGAGGCATTGGCCGTAAAAGCCGTCAGCCCGACCAGATCAGCCGGCCTGAGAGTACATTTCTCAAAACTCTCATCCAGCAGTTCGATGTCCCATGTATCCGGGGTGAGGGCCGCAACAATGCCCAGACCGATCGGCATAAAGCTGGTGGAAGGATCATTGGAGAATCCCCTCCGGAGCTGATTCACCGGGTTGATCAGGAGTAATTTCTTTCTTGCCACTTGCAACGCCTTTTTAAGATTTACAAATTCACCGGATATCTTCCCGGAGTTCTTCCATCCGCTTCAATCCATCAATTTCCGGCCCCTCTGTTTGCTGCTTATCAGGTTCTTCCCCGGAATTTATCTGCCATCTTCCTCCATGATACGGCATAAAGCACCGTGAGGAAATAATCGGTCAATTTCAGGTATAACGACCGCCTGCCTGAATTCATCTCCATGTTTCTTGTAATCCCTCCCGGAAGGCTGTTGATCTTCTTCTGAAGGGTCATGCGGCCATAGTTGTGATTTGCACCATAAACCCAGTAGGCTGCTTTGAGGTTGCGCGTACGGCGCAGGGTTCTGAACAGCATCCTCCGCAGATTCTCCTTGTTGTACATGCTGAGCCACACTTCATCCATGATTTCCTGAAGTTCGTCGCGGCTAAGTTTTGAGGTGCCCATGGTGGCCTGCATGAAATGATAATGCTGCCAGTCGTCGGGGAAGTTGTTGAGTACAATCCTGTTCTGCAATGTCATCCGTTCAAAAAGTCCGGTGCCGGGCAAGGGGGTCATGATGCTGGCCTGGATGGCATCGATGCCACTGCTGAGGATGAAATCGCGGCGGTTGAAAAGTTCCTGACGGCCATCGCTTTCCATACCGAAAATCATGGCCCCCAGAATGGCAATCCCATGCCGGTGAATTTTCCTGAAGGCCTCGCGGTAGGAATCCACCCCCCGTTTCAGGTTCAGCCGTTTGTTCACATCTTTCAGTGCCTGGGTGGTTTCTCCTTCAATGCCCAGCAAAATAAGTGTACAGCCGCTTTTCGCCGCCCAGTAAAGCACTTCATCATCGTCGGCAAAGTTGATGGAAGCCTGCCCGAGCCAGAGCTTTCTGATACCCCTGTTCACCATGCCTTTAAACAACCGTAAGGCCCTTTCACGGGCATGCCGGGTGTTGTTCACCAGGTGGTCATCCACAATGAACAGCAACGGACGGGTAATTTCTTCAAGCTCATCCAGCACATCATCCACATCGCGTTCGCGGTATTTCCGTCCACACATAAGGGTTACCGAGCAGAAATCGCAACCCATGGGACAACCCCGTGAGGTCTGAATGAGGTCGTTCACATACGGATACCTGAAAATGTCCCTTCTGGGATGAGGGATACACTCAACCGGAACCACCCCGCCTTCGTACAGTGGAGCAGGCTTTCCGGCCTCAAAGTCCCTGAGAAACAACGGCCAGACGATTTCGGCTTCACCTGTAATAACGGTATCAACATATTGCCCCGCCTCGGCCGGCACCATGCTGGCATGTATCCCTCCCATTACGGTGTAAATGCCAAGGGGGCGGTATAGAGAAGCAATCTCATAGGCACGGGGCGCATTGGCAGTAAAGGCGGTTATCCCCACCAGATCGGACTGCCTGAAGGTAAATTCCTCGAACCTCTCGTCAATGAATTCGATCTCCCAGTGGTCAGGGGTGAGTGCCGCAATGATACC
>CALMDN010000449.1 GCA_937864935.1 uncultured Bacteroidales bacterium | reverse complement strand
TCTGCGTCGCTTGTAGCTCACCATGAACACAGGCTCTATTCCCGAAGTGGTTTGTGTGCAGATACTCACACTGCCGGTGGGGGCAATGGTAAGCATGGCGATGTTGCGTCTTCCGCTCTTCTGCATCTTCGTGTAGACTTCGGGGGCAGCTTCCTTCAGTCGCTGGATAAAGGGGTTGTTTTTTTCCCGCTCAAAGTTGTAAATCGGGAAGGCACCGCGTTCAGCTGCCAGATCAGCAGAGGAGTTGTAGACTTCTATGGCCAGCATTTTGTGAACTTCAACGGAGAAGCTGGTTGCTTCTTCGCTTCCATAACGCAGTCCGAGGGCAGCAAGCATGTCACCTTCAGCGGTGATTCCGATTCCGGTACGTCTTCCCATCAGGGTTTTTTCCCGGATATTCTCCCACATTTTGCGTTCAATGCGCTTGATCTCCTCATCTTCGGGATCGGCTTTTACTTTATGCAGTATGGCTTCGATCTTTTCTGTTTCCAGGTCGATGATGTCGTCCATAATCCTCAGCGCATGGGCGGCATGTTTGCGGAAAAGCTCGAAATTAAAGGTAGCCTGGGGAGTAAAAGGGTTCTCTACATATGCGTAGAGGTTGAGGGCGAGCAGCCTGCAGCTGTCATACGGACAGAGAGGAATTTCACCGCAGGGGTTGGTGGAGAGTGTTTTGAAACCCAGATCCGCATAACAATCGGGTACCGACTCCTTGATTACGGTATCCCAGAACAACACACCCGGTTCAGCGGATTTCCAGGCATTGTGGATAATCTTGTTCCACAGGGCCAGGGCATCAATATCCTGTACTTTGGTAGGTTGACTGGTATGAATGGGGTATTGCTGACGGTAAGGGGTGTTGGAGACTACCGATCGCATAAAATCATCGTCGATCTTTACTGAAACATTGGCGCCGGTGACCTTGCCCTGTTCCAGCTTGGCATCAATAAAACGCTCAGCATCAGGGTGTTTAACTGATATTGTGAGCATCAGGGCACCACGTCGGCCATCCTGGGCAACTTCGCGGGTGGAGTTGGAGTACCGTTCCATAAAAGGAACAATTCCGGTTGAGGTAAGGGCGCTGTTCTTCACCGGGCTGCCGGTCGGGCGGATGTGAGATAAATCGTGTCCTACCCCTCCCCTGCGTTTCATCAGCTGCACCTGTTCCTGATCTATCTTCATGATTCCGCCATAGGAATCGTAGTTACCATCTCCACCGATTACAAAACAGTTGGAGAGTGATGAAACCTGAAAATTATTGCCGATGCCTGCCATCGGGCTTCCCTGCGGAATGATATACCTGAAATCCCTGAAAAGTTCAAACAACTCCTCCTTGCTGAGCGGATTCGGGTATTTGTTTTCAATACGGGCTACCTCTGAAGCGATGCGCATGTGCATATCGTCGGGGGTCAGCTCATAAATCAGACCGGCACTGTCTTTCAGGGCATATTTGTTCATCCATACATTGGCAGCAAGGGTATCGCCTTTGAAATAGGCGGTAGCCTTCTCCATAATCTCTTCATGCGTATATGACGCCATATTCACTTCTTCCTGTTTCACAACAGGTGCTTCCATCAGTTTTTCTTCCATTATTTCCTGGTTGGTTACCGGTTTTTCTTCATTTATCTCCGGAGCAACAGGGCGCACACGATTCTCAAGTACTTTTTCGTACAGATTATCCGATTTGGATTTTTCTCCCTTTTCAGTAATCTCTTCAAAATTTGCAAACAGGTTGATATCCATAGCTACCAAATAATTGTTGAATTTGTGACCTTATTGGCGATAAAGGTTTAATAAACTGATTAAGAGCAGTTTGAAAGCATCAAAACCGACTTATAAACCGATAGACCAAGATACAACAGCCGTGGTTCCCCTTCAAAATTGACTTATCAACAATCGTTGTTTTTAGCTTTGTAAATAGTTGAAACCGAAAATGTAATCCTATTAGTAATTATTTTCAGTCGGGGTATTTAGC
>CALMDN010000448.1 GCA_937864935.1 uncultured Bacteroidales bacterium | reverse complement strand
TATACTTAACATGGGAAACTACGAACTGTACTTTATTGCGGCCCATGAAAATGACCTTTCACCAAAAGGCATGGAGAAAGTAAGAAAGTTCATAAAAGCACACCCTGAAACCGAAAAGGATTTTCTGGCTTATAGAGATGCAAGGATCAGGTCTGATCAAACCATTGCTTTTCCAACGGCAGAAAACCTAAAAAAAGTGGCCCCGGTTGCAGGCCG
Source organism: uncultured Bacteroidales bacterium (assembly GCA_937864935.1). GTDB lineage: Bacteria > Bacteroidota > Bacteroidia > Bacteroidales > Lentimicrobiaceae > Lentimicrobium. Next base: position 3,262 of record CALMDN010000448.1, on the reverse strand, counting down.
CAGGTTGTTGTATACAACACTGGCTGCTGCTGCCAGCATTCTGATTCTTATAAGCCTTTTCTTTAACATCGAGCTGAAGCCAGAGAATGAACTGGCGGAAAACTATCAGAAGGCAGACACCGTAAAGGAAAAATCACGTGCAGAGGTACCTCTTCAGAAGGATGTTACTGAAAGAACAAACAACAAAACCACTGCAACACCGAAAGTTAGCAGTAAAAATCCTGCCAGGGCAGGAAAGCATGTCAACACAGAAAACCCAGCCAAGTCCCCTGCTGAGAGGTCACAGGACGCGTTGAAGAAGATGCCTGCAAAACGGATACTGAACAACACCAGTGAGCCTTTCCAGCGCAGTTACCGGACTTTCTATTCCTCACTGTTCGATGATATAACCCGGTCGCAGGAAACCATGCTTGCCAGCCTTGAATCCGATCCGCATGAACACAGAGGGAACCTTCCTCTGAGCAACCGTACCGGCAAACGCATCGGCAATTTTCTCAGAAACGGAACCCACATTGCCTCCAATGTCAATGAATCCTTTAGTGGATGGATGCTTGCCGATCTGGGCATTGAAGGACTTAACCTGTTAACGGACAACGATCTGAAACTTCAGCGCTTTGTTGGTCAGGATGGCAAAACTGATAAAATCAGAATTACGGAAAGCGGCTCCGGCTATGCCATTGGTCGAAACCCAAACTGAAATATTCTTTCGGAAAAGAAAAAAAATGAATAGCCTGTAACAAATAGAAAGGGTTTGCCGTCACAATGAAAAATACCAACAAAAAAAGCCATGAAAACTCAACCATCACTTCACAAAACAGCAGCCTTCGTTTTCATAATGCTCTTCAGCAGCTTCATGGCGCAGGCTCAGTCAAAAGGCAGCGGCAACCTCACCAAACAGGACAGGGAGGTATCGGCATTTACGGAAATTGAAGCCGGAAGTGCCTTTGAAATAATTCTTGAGCAGGGCGAACCTCTGAAAGTAACTGTTGAAACAGATGACAACTATCAGGAAAACATCAAAGTTTCGGTTGAAAACAACCGTCTGAGTATATCATCAGGAAGCATGAAAAATCCGACAGCCATGCGGATTTATATCACAGCGCCGGAAATTACCCGGATTATTACAGAAGGAGCGGCAAGGCTCGATTCGAATAACGACCTGAAGGTAACCAACCTGAAAATTGAAGCCAGCGGTGCATCAAAAATAAATCTGGGGGCTGAAGCTGAGCTGATCAGCAGTGCCATCAGCGGAGCATCCAGGGTTTTCATTAAAGGACATACGAACAGTTTTACAGCCGAGGTTTCCGGAGCTTCCCAGCTCGAGGCCATGCAAATGGTAGCCCAGTCAGCCGACATAGAAGTCAGCGGTGCAGCCAAGGCCAAAGTCTATGCTGTCAGCTCACTGAATGCAGAAGTCAGTGGAGCCGGCAATCTGTCGTACTTTGAAACCGATGAAATAAAAAGAATCTCTACACCAGGCACTTACAACTTCAGTTTTCAGAATCCGGAAAACCCGGAAAATACAGATGCAGAAGCAGTAATTTCCACCACCGGAACGGGAGATTCGACCCTGATTAACATTGGAGATATTAAAGTTCAGGTAGTTGAGGGAAATCCTGTTAAAGTTACTATCGGAAACAATGAACTTGAAGTGGATGAAGAAGGCAATGTAGACTTCAAACGCGACCGTAAGGACCGCGATCGTTTCGACGGTCACTGGGGCGGCTTCGATCTTGGAATCAACGGCTATGTTAACAGCAAACAAGGATTTGATCTCCCCGCTGAGTATGACTTCCTTGACCTGAGGTGGGAAAAATCCATCAATGTTGCCATCAATTTCTGGGAACAGAACTTCAACCTGATCAACAACCAGCTGGGTTTGACCACAGGCCTCGGGTTGAACTGGAACAACTACCGTTTTGATGACAATGCTTACATTACAAGAACCTCCGAAGGCATTACCGGCGGGTTCCATCCAAGCAGCGACAGAAACTATTCAAAGAGCAAACTGGTAGTTACCTACCTGACCCTGCCCCTGTTACTCGAATTTCAGACCAACAGATTTTCAAAAAAGAACAGCTTCCACATCGGAGGAGGGCTGCTTACCGGCCTCAAAATCGGCTCCCACACCAAAATGGTTTACAACGACGGAAGCAAACAGAAAGACAAATACCGCGACAGCAAAGGATTTGATATCAATCCTTTCCGTTTCGACCTGATGGCAAGAATCGGGTGGGGAAAGATCAACCTGTATGCAAACTACTCGCTCAATACCTTATTCAAGAATAACCGCGGCCCCGAATTGTACCCGTTTTCTGCAGGTATTACCCTGACAAGCTGGTAAATTCAGCCTGAGTTGCATCTGCCAATGCTGCTGCCCGAAAGGCAGCAGCATTTTTGTTTTGGTAAAAAAATATTAATTTTACCCCGGATTTACTCACCAATACGGCAGAGCCAGTTTTTTTCTGATTGAAATACAATTAAATACAACTTTATGTCAGGACACAATAAATGGTCGACCATCAAACGCAAGAAAGGTGCGCTCGACGCCAAGCGTTCAAAGATTTTCTCGAGAATCATTAAAGAAATAACTGTTGCTGTTAAGGAAGGGGGACCTGACCCGGACGGAAATCCTCGCCTCAGGCTGGCCATTTCAAATGCCAAGGGAGCCAGTATGCCCAAGGAGAACATCACGAGGGCAATCAACAAAGGATCAGAAAAAGACGGTTCAAACTACATAGAAGCTACCTACGAAGGTTATGCCCCCCATGCCATTGCGGTATACATCGAGTGTACCACCGACAACCAGCAACGCACCATTTCGAACATACGATCCTATTTCAACAAGTTTGGCGGCAACCTTGGCACCAATGGTTCTCTGGCATTCCTTTTCGACCGCAAGGGTGTTTTTACCATCCCCAAAGGCAACATCGATCCTGATGCCTTCGAAATGGAAGTGATTGATGCCGGAGCAGAAGATATCCAGATTGAAGATGACATCATTACGATTACCACCGCCATGGAAGATTTCGGCTCCATGCTCAGAAAACTGGAAGAGATGAAAATTGAGCCCGAAAATGCGGAACTTCAGCGAATACCCAAAGACACGGTTAAACTGGACAAGGAGTCTGCCAGAAAAGTGCTGAAACTGATCGATCTGTTTGAAGAAGACGATGACATCTCCAATGTGTTTCATAACCTCGAAATCACAGAAGAGCTGATGGATGACGCTGAATAGGCAGGATCATTCTAAAAAACAAAA
>CALMDN010000447.1 GCA_937864935.1 uncultured Bacteroidales bacterium | reverse complement strand
TAATCAATCCGGGCACAGTCTTCGCCGTTTGAAACGCTGTAGTCTTTCAGGTAATGCCAGGCAAAGGTCTGTTCTCCGGCCGGAATACTGAATGAAGCCCGTGTCCAGTTCCATTCACCGGCCCATTTTCCGCGTTCTTCACTGTTGGAATAGAAATGCAGGTAGTCATAACTGGCTTCAGAGGAGACTTTGAACCAGAAAGAGACAGAATCAGCATAGGCGACATCCCAGGTAAGCAGAAGATTTGATGTCTGATTGTCGTAAATAAGGCCTGAACGTGCGCACCAGTCACCTTGGTGGGCACTGCCTTCTTCGGTCGCCCAGGGGGCATCGCCACCACTTACCCAGTCAAATGATGAAAATGCCCCGTTTTCGAAAGTCTCAACGAGCAGTCCGGCAATGATGGGTATGGTTTTCAGGTAACTGTAATTGTGATCTCCGGTAACAGAAAGGTTGATTTCAACCACGTGATAGAGCGGGGTTTCCTGCGCCAGTTTTACGCTGAAAACTATTGGCCAGAGCTCGCCCGGATGGAGGGTGTCGGTAGTTGAAGGCCCTGAGTAAATGGTAAGATAGGGGTCCCATGAGGAGATGGCTGCCTGTGGATTGGTTAACGGAACGCCACCGGCATTCAGTAAGGCAAGATTTAGCAGAACAGTTTCTCCCGGTTCCAGAATGCCGTTGTTGCCATCCACGATCAGCATAGAGGCGATTTCAACAGCAGGCCTGTAGGCGGTAATGGCTATATTCCGGGTCCAGTTGCCCTGAGCAGAAACAGCGTTCAGAATAAAAGCCGCAATGTGTGAATCCGGTACATCTTCAGCTGCAATAAACTGAAAAGCACCAGGGATGCTGATCGATTCTCCCGGCTCCAGGCCTGGGAAAGATGCCTGGGTTTGAGTAAGTGAAAAATAGGGGTCAAACGAGTTGATGCTGAAATTGATGGCACCAACAGCAAAACTGTTGAGGTTGGTTACGTGCAGAGCCATGCTTACGATTTCACCATAGGAAACAATACTGTCGCCTCCGGCTTCTATTGTGTAGTTCATCAGCAAGCCATTGGTGCTGATATAAATGGTTCGGAAGTCTTTCAGGTTATACTTGTCAGTTACCGATACCCTTAGTGGCAGGTTCTGCAGCAGTTCGTCAGACTGTCCGGAAAGTACCCCCTCAGGACTTAGCTGAATACCGCGGTATTGATCGATGGGTGTAAATCTGTTCAGCTGATCAGTCTGGGGCGTAAAGTCCTGATCGTATGTCAGAATGTGGTAATTCAACCCGTCACCTGCAGAAATACCGGCGTAGCGCTCAACATAAGAAGGTAAGTTGAATTCGCCATAGTTGATCTCGATTTTCCCGTTGGGATAAAGACGGGCAGTGGCATTGAAAGTACTTCCCGAAGCGCCGTTTGAACTCAGCCGCCACCTGAATGTCACATAACCGGCCGATTCCTCGTACCATATTCCCTCTGAAGAGCCACTGGCCAGCAATGGATTCGACATTACCGGAGCGATCATCGGTGTCTGAATGAAATAGGTTCTTCCTTCAACATAGTATGGCCAAGGCAGTAACGAATTCTCAAACATCAGGTACCCGTCTACAGTGGCATATACCTCGCTGTAGGTTTGCCCGTAAAACGGAAACTCAAAGGGCAGTTCCACCAGAGCCTTTCCGTTGCTGTTGGAGGATGGCTGAAGTTTCAGTGCGGTAATCTCCTGCATGGTACCAACCGTATCAAAACGGGCATATTCATTGATGAAACTCCAGTGGTAAGGGCTGGTACCCGATTCTGCCTCCAGGGGAATCGTGAAGCTGTTGTATAGCGGAACAGGCATAATCGTGTCAGTAACGATGTTAACCGGGTCAAAATCAACTGCAGCGTTCACCCATACCATGGTAACTTCGTTGTTGGAGAGGGGCAGCTCGTTGGCAGTGCTGTTATGGACCTGTGCCCCGTTGGTATAATCGATGATTGCAAAACTCCCCAGAGCTCCCTGAATGGTGCCAAGGGGATCGTCTTCCTGCACCAGCAGGAAGTACCTGGCATCCTGGCCGGGTTCAACATATTGAAGCAGAAGATTCAGATCGAGACCGAATTCAATGGTCTCGTATCCGGTGGAGCCCTGCATGGGATTACAGCCTCCCTGAAAATCGAAGATGGGATAGTGCAGGATGAATTCCGGCTCTGTAGCTTCAGGATCGGTGGAGACCCCGGCCATAACCCTCACTTTATCACGACAAGGGTAGGTGAGGTTGACTTTGGCGGTTAGCTGTGGTTCATGGGTATCCCTGGCATCAATCACCACCACGGTATTGTTCCAGATACCACCTTGCTGAAACTGGTCGGCCACAGATTTATACATCATGTAAGAGAAACCCTGATCACCCCAGCCACTGATGGATCCGTAGGTGTTGGCCATCTTAAATCCGCCGATTTCCCAGTCCTTCATGTCAACCACACCATCTGCGTTGATGTCAATGTCATTGGTGTACTGCCCGTCGTTGTTGTAGTCCCAGCGGATGGAATCGTTGTAGCCGACGATCGACATGGCGTGGTTCGACGAATTTCCCCAGGCATAAATCACGTGTTTTCCGGCTTCAGGGGTCCCTTCAGGCAATACTGATGGCGGATGGGTAAATTCAGCATAAAAACAGCCCAGCCCTCCGGCAGTGGATCCGTTGCCGTGATCGTAAATCCAGTTTTTGAGTGTCTGCAATCCTTCAACGGTATTTACCCTGATGGAGTATACCTCTGTCACCCTG
>CALMDN010000446.1 GCA_937864935.1 uncultured Bacteroidales bacterium | reverse complement strand
GGCCATTTTTCTGTTTCATTCACCGCCTTACAATTCGGCCCTCGACCGCGCCGCCCTTGACGGGCAGATGGTTGATCATGTACCCCTGGATGTGCATGTTGGCAGCATGGCGATACAGCGTTTTATCGAAACCCGGCAACCCTATATAACCCTGCACGGGCATATCCATGAATCGGCATCCCTGACCGGAAACTGGAAAGAGGTGTCAGGTCGTACCCATTCATTTTCGGCTGCCCATCAGGGCCCTGAACTTGCATTGGTAACATTTAAACTCGACGACCCGGCTGACTCGGGAAGGGAACTGCTTTAGGAGGATTTACCAGCTGGTGCAGGAGGTTCCGGTGGCTCATGAACCTGTTTGCTGAGTTCATCAACGATGATTGAGGTTGCCCCTGTACGGGTCCTGACGTATTCCCCGGCTTTGTGTGAAACCTCTTCCAGGTGCGACTGGTTTGAGAGCAATCCGACTATTCCCAGGGTTAACTCATTGGCATTCTGCACACTGAAAGCAATTCCTTCGCTGGTCATTTCCCTGGCTTCCCTGAACCGCTGGTAATTCGGGCCGAAGAAGATGGGAACACCATAGGCAGCGGCTTCGAGGGTATTGTGTATGCCAACGCCGAATCCTCCACCGATGTATGCAATGCTGGCGTATCGGTACAATTGTGATAGGATACCGACCGAGTCGATGATCAGGAACTGCCTGCTGCTGAGATCGGTACCGGGTGCTTCACTGTATAGTACCGATTTGCTGCCCAATCTGTTTGAAATTTCCCTGATATAGGAGGCATTGATCTCGTGCGGGGCGATGATGAATTTTAGCTGATCCCCGGTATTCTCATGAAGGGCCAGCAGGAGCTGATCATCCGGAGGCCAGGTGCTGCCTGCTACGACCACATGTTTTCCCCCTGTAAACCTGTCGATCAGCGGGAAGGGCTTCTGAACTTCCTTGATGGCTGTTACCCTGTCGAAACGGGTATCGCCGCTTACGGTCACATTTTTAACATCAACCAGTGCGAGAAGTTCTGCCGATTCATCGTCCTGCACGAATACCCGGTTGATCTTTCTGAGGTGGGTTCTGAACCATCCACCGTACCATTTGAAGAAATGCTGGTTCGGTCTGAATATGGCCGAAACAGTAAACACCGGTATTTTGTGACGGAAAAGTTCGTTCAGATAATTGAACCAGAATTCGTATTTAACAAACACCACAAACTGCGGCCGTGTAATGGAAACAAATCTTCTGGCATTGTAGAGGGTATCGATGGGCAGGTAAAAGATGTAATCGGCTCCCTGATACTGTTGTTTGTGGATGTAGCCCGATGGTGAGAAGAATGTAAGGAGAATGGTGTAGCCCGGATGCTTAGCTCTGAAGGCTTCAATCACCGGCCGGCCCTGTTCAAACTCACCGAGGGAGGCGCAATGGAACCATACTACGGGTGAAGGGTCTTCAGATGCATAGTGCGTGGAGAATACGTCGCTGAGTTTATCAAACAGCTCCTTGCGGCCATAATGCCAATCCCTGGCTTTTGCACTGAACAATCCGGCAAACCTCAGGAACAGGTAATAAAAAAGGATCCCGGTGCTGTAAATTAGCCTCATTCAAGCAGATTTGATTTCACAAACGAACATTCAAAAGTAAAACTAAAATCATTATTGTCAGGATAAAAAAGCGAAGGTTCCTGTCATCTTCAGGCAATTCCCTGTTTATAATGGTAAGAATCATGAAATGAATTACTTATAATAAACTTCCTACCCGTTTCCTTTCGGTTGGCTACCATGTGCCGCTGCATATTTTCAAGCTGCACCTGTTGGTCAGTACTGAAGGCCGGGCAAGTCGGCAGGTTCCTGACTCAACATTCAGCTTCCGGGTTCACCGGCATTCAGATTCAGCGAATGCAGAAACTTTTCATTGCAAGCAGCAGCAAAGTATCAGTAATAATAGTATTCTTTTGGTGCACGCCGGTATACCGGAATAATCCAGCCGATCTTTAACCCGGCCTGAAAATCGGTGAACCTGCCCGAGGTGTATTCCATCCTGTTGAAGGAGTAAGGCCTGACATAGGATGTTGAAGCCAGGGTAAGGTCAATGCCGGCATAGAAGTTGACTTTGTTTCCATTGCCAAGGAAAAGGTATCCTGCAAACAGGTTGGCAGCCGGCCCGTTTTTCAGTTCATCATAGCCTTTCAGGTAATCTCCCGTAATCTGGGGTGCGGTTTTGTCGCGGTGTTCGATGTAAATTTTGTGTTGCAGGTATCCGGCCCCGAGGGTCACCAGGATACCCGAATTGCTGTTGGGCCCCCAGGCAGGGATCACCTTTCCGGCTTTGACAAAAGCGGTGAACCCGCGTTCATTGAAATTGTAGTTGGCATAAATCCCCTCCATATCGATGAGGTTGCCATCTGAAGTTTCTATCAGGCTGAGGACTTCACTTTCGTTTTTCACCTGATCGCCGAACAAGAAATTCCCTTCAATGCCGAATACCCAGTTCGAGCTGGTCTTGTGCAGGTAGCCTGCCCCGACCAGAGAATTCATGCCAAACTGATCCGAAAGATCTCCTCCGGGAAACTGAAGGGCAAAGTTTGCGTGGATGAGGTTGGCTGAAATCGCTGAATCGGCAATGCTCTTCTGAGCCGGCAACCGGGTGGCGGCAAGCAGCAGCAGCAATGGCAGAATTGACCTTAAGTTCATGGCAGTAAACAAGATTAGTGGGAAGTATTGAGAAAAAATACGGTACCTGATTCAAGGTACAAACCTAAGCCAAAAATTGCTGATTTACAAGATCAGCCCGAAATAATCACTGCAGGAATGGCGTTATATCTGACAGCTGGCTTCCTGAAAACCAATCCTGAGAATTCCTGAGAAGGGTCCCGGTGGCGAATAACTCAAACGCTGTCCGGCAAAAGACTTTTTTAGGTGTAGGGTTGAAGAATGCAGATGGGCTCAATGTAATAATTGTATCTTTGCCGCCTCAGGACACTGCGGTTCAGCAGGCCCTATGCACAAATCAGAAAAGACTAAACTCAATTGCCGATGAAGCGTATTGCCATGGTTGACTTAAAAAGTCAATACGAGAAAATCAAGCCTGAAATTGATCAGGCCATTCAGGAAGTGATAGAATCAACAGCCTTTATCAACGGCCCGGCTGTGAAGAATTTTCAGAAGGATCTGGAAACCTATCTGGGAGTTAAGCATGTAATCCCCTGTGCCAATGGTACCGATGCCCTTCAGGTAGCCATGATGGCGCTGGGCCTGAAGCCGGGAGATGAAGTGATCACCACCAACTTTACTTTTATCGCAACTGCTGAGGTGATTGCCTTGTTGGGTTTAACCCCGGTAGTGGTAGATGTTGAGCCTGATACATTCAACATCAGCCCGGAATCCGTCAGGAAATCCATTACCCCGAAAACCAGGGCCATTGTGCCCGTTCATCTGTTTGGACAGTGTGCCGATATGGATGCCATGATGGAAATTGCCAGAGAGTTTAACCTGTTTGTCATTGAAGATGCCTGTCAGGCCATCGGAGCAGATTATATCTTCGCTGACGGATCTCGCAAAAAGGCCGGCACCATCGGCCATGTGGGATGTACTTCCTTTTTCCCGAGCAAGAACCTGGGCTGTTACGGCGATGGCGGTGCCATCTTCACCAACGATGATGATCTTGCCAAACAACTCAATGTCGTGGTGAACCACGGTATGGTTGTAAGGTACTATCATGATTATGTAGGTGTTAACAGCCGTCTCGACAGCATTCAGGCCGCGGTTTTGAAAGTCAAGCTTGCCCGCCTGGATGATTACGCCGCTGCACGCAACAAGGCTGCCGCTTATTACGACCACGCCTTCAGCAATCATCCCAACCTGAAGACACCTGCAAGGTTTGACCGTTCTACCCATGTTTTCCATCAATACACCCTGGTTACCGAGGGGGTGGACCGAAATGCACTGCAGGAATTTCTTGCAAAAAAAGAAGTACCGGCCATGATCTATTATCCGGTTCCCCTGCACATGCAGAAAGCCTATATTGATCCAAGGTACCAGGAAGGTGATTTCCCGGTTACCGAGCACCTTTGCCGTACCGTGATCTCCCTGCCTATGCACACTGAACTCGATGAGGAACAGCTTGAATACATCACTTCATCAGTGCTGGAGTTTTTTAACAGCTAAACGGAGACCTGAAATGTACAACCAAGCCGGAAGAGATTTCGGCTTTTTTTATGTTTTGCCAGTAACTTATCGTTACATTTGAGTATAAATAAGCAGTTGTAAAAATTTTTTTACAACCGGTTGAGCCTTTTGTCTGTTCCGGTTGATCAAACCTCTAAAATATCGTTATGAAAGAAGACTTTTTTGCACATGAAACAGCCATCATCGATGAAGGTTGTCAGATCGGAAAAGGGACCAGAATATGGCATTTCTCACACATCATGCCCGACTGCCGGCTGGGAGAAAACTGCAATCTGGGACAGAATGTGGTTGTGTCAAATGGCGTAATACTGGGCAACAATGTAAAGGTGCAGAACAATGTATCCATTTATACCGGCGTTATCTGTGAGGACAATGTCTTTCTGGGGCCCTCCATGGTTTTTACCAATGTGGTGAACCCCAGGAGTGCTGTCATCCGCCGGGGACAGTATTCGCAGACTGTGGTGAAAGAAGGTGCCTCTATCGGGGCCAATGCCACCATCGTATGTGGTCACGATATCGGCCGGTATTCATTTATCGGTGCCGGGGCTGTGGTAACCCGTACTGTGCCTGACTATGCTCTCGTGGTTGGCAATCCCGCAAGGCAGGTTGGCTGGATGAGTGAATATGGTCACCGCCTTAATTTCGATGAAAATGGCGTAGCAGTCTGCCCTGAAAGCGGTGAACGCTACCAGATCAAAGATGGAGTCGTCAGTAAAACAAGTAAACAATAATCAAAGCAAAATGAAAATATTAGTCACCGGAGGAACCGGATACATCGGCTCACATACGGTTGTTGAGCTTCAGCAGCAGGGAAATACCGTGGTGATTGTCGACAACCTCTCCAATTCCCATGCCGATGTGGTTGACCGGATCGCTGAGATAACAGGAGTAAGGCCCTTGTTTCATCAGTTCGATCTCACCGACGGTGAGAAAACAGCCAGCTTCTTTAACAACAATCCCGATCTTGACGGGATCATCCACTTCGCTGCCTTTAAAGCAGTGGGTGAATCAATGGCTGATCCCCTGATGTATTACCACAACAACATCGGCTCCCTGGTCAACATCCTGAAAGGCATGAAGGATCACCATATCAGGAATCTGGTGTTTTCTTCCTCCTGCACCGTTTACGGTCAGCCCGATGAACTTCCTGTTAGGGAAACCTCACCGGTAAAGGAAGCCTGGTCGCCCTACGGGAATACCAAGCAGATGTCGGAACAGATCATCAGATTCTCCGTGGAGGCCTACAAGCTGAAAGCCATCGCCCTGCGCTACTTCAATCCGATCGGCTCGCACGAATCGGCCCTGATCGGCGAGTTGCCTCTGGGTGTACCCAACAACCTGGTACCTTTTATCACACAAACAGCCATCGGACTCAGACCTTCCCTGAATGTTTACGGATCAGATTACAACACCCCCGACGGGACCGCCATCCGCGATTACATTCATGTGGTTGATCTGGCCAAAGCCCATGTGGTAGCTGTTAACCGGATGTTGAATGAAACCGGAAAACCGGATTATGAGATCTTTAACCTCGGTACCGGAAACGGATTGAGTGTGCTTGAAGTGATTAAATCTTTCGAAAAAGTCAGCGGTCAGTCACTGAACTATAAAATCACAGACCGCCGCCCCGGGGATGTTGAGAAGGTATGGGCTGATACCACCTTTGCCAACACCGAGCTTGGCTGGAAGGCAGAGAAAACGCTGGATGAAATGATGCTTTCAGCCTGGAAATGGGAGCAGTCGCTGGCAGCAAAAAAAATAATTGAAAACCAACCATCTTAAACATGAAAACCATTCTTATCACCGGAGGTGCAGGATTCATCGGGTCGCATGTAGTCAGGCTCTTTGTGAACAAATACCCTGAATACAAAATAGTTAATCTCGACAAACTCACCTATGCCGGTAATCTGGCCAACCTGAGGGATATAGAAAAACAGCCCAACTACATTTTCGAGAAAGGCGATATAACCGATGGAAACTGGATTTCTGGGCTTTTTGAGAAATACCGTTTCGACGGGGTGGTACATCTGGCTGCTGAATCGCATGTAGACCGGTCGATCGCCAACCCCATGGAGTTTATCATGACCAACATTGTGGGAACCGTGAACCTTCTCAATGCCGCCAGGGCGGTCTGGGGCGATGACACAGCAGAAAAAAGATTCTATCACATCTCTACCGATGAGGTTTACGGATCGCTGGGCGAAGAAGGTAAGTTTACCGAAACCACCCCTTACGACCCCCGCAGCCCGTATTCGGCCAGCAAAGCCAGCAGCGATCACCTGGTAAGGGCCTATTACCATACGTTTCACCTGCCCGTTGTGCTTTCGAACTGTTCCAACAATTACGGGCCTTTTCAGTTCCCTGAAAAACTGATTCCCCTTTTTATTCACAACATCCGCAACAACAAACCCCTGCCGGTGTATGGCAAAGGGGAGAATGTGCGCGACTGGCTCTATGTGGAAGACCATGCCAAAGCCATCGACCTCATCTATCACAGAGGAACCGACGGTGAAACCT
>CALMDN010000445.1 GCA_937864935.1 uncultured Bacteroidales bacterium | reverse complement strand
CTGACCGACAAATCGAAAATCGGAATCAACAAAACCGGTCTGGACCAGAAATTGCCACCGGTATTCCACCTCACAGTTATCGACAAAAACGGCAATCAGCGCAGCAAAATCATTCCGGTAAGAGAGTATCTGCAGATTGTGGCTGCTTCAAATTTCAAACAGCGCTGCCGCATGTCGATGGTTTATTATTATGCCGAAATGATGCACTATATGGTGATTGGTACCGCCAACAAGCACGAGATCGATCAGGGCTTCTTCGTGAAGTTCGGCGATGGGGGTGCTGACTTCTACCCGCAGGCCAACCTTTACAAGACCCAGGTTTATCAGCTTGCCGAGTTTCTCGGTGTTACCCGGGAAATTATTGAACGCACACCCACCACCGATACCTACAGTGCTGAACAGACCCAGGAAGAATTCTTCTACCAGCTTCCGTTCGAAATTATGGATCCGATGTGGTATGGCTTCGAAAACGGTTATTCAACACAGGAAGTGGGCGAAGTAATGGGCATGAGTCCTGAAGAAGTTCAGGTCATTTTCGACAATTTTGCCAGAAAAATCAAGACCACCGAGTACCTCAGGGCAAATCCCTACTACTTCCCTTTAATTTAAACGGAATTATATGAATGTTTGCGATTTCCTGCTCGAAAACTCAGCGAACCTTGAGAAAGAGGCAGTGGTTGGCCGCGAAAGCATTCTGTTTACTGCCCTCAGCTCTGATGTGATGAAGGTTGCCCGTGCTTTCAGACAAAAGCACGGAGAAAACAACTATGTGCTGATCCTCAGTGAAAATTCACGCTTTTTCATCACCGTTTACCTGGCCCTGATGAAGTCGGGGAATATCTGTGTACCCCTGAATCCGGCCATCGAAACCGAAAACCTCGACAAGGTGCTGGAGAAAACAGGCTCGGGCATCGCCTTTATCAGCAAACGTTATCAGGCGAGGTTCAAAGACTATCAATTTACTGTTTATGACCACGAATCCACCGATCAGTGGTGCAGTACGTCAGGCAACCCGGAAAAATTTCTGCCCGAAAATGGTTTCGACGAAAACCGACTGGCCGAAATCATCTTCACCTCAGGGTCTACCGGTGAGCAGAAGGGGGTGATGATCACCCACCGCAACATCATAGCAAACACTGAATCCATCATTGAGTACCTGAAACTCACCCAAACCGACATCATCGAAGTGGTGATGCCGTTTTATTACTGTTATGGCTTATCGCTGCTGCACACCCATCTGAGGGTGGGAGGAGCGGTGCACATGAACAATGCATTTATTTTTGTGGGCAGTGTTATTGATGACCTCAACAAGTACAGCTGTACCGGATTTGCCGGAGTACCCAGCCATTACCAGATACTGCTCCGGAAAACCAAGGACTTCAAAAACACGGCATTTCATTCGCTCCGCTACGTAACACAGGCTGGTGGAAAGCTCCACAATGCATTTATCGAAGAGTTTACCGAAGCCTTTCCCGGCATAAAATTTTATGTTATGTACGGGCAAACGGAGGCAACAGCCAGGCTTTCGTACCTTCCGCCTGAAGACCTTCCGGAGAAAATCGGGTCGCTCGGAAAAGGAATCCCCGGTGTTACACTGAAGGTTACCGGTGAAGACGGTAATCCGGTTAAACCCGGTGAAACCGGCGAAATTCTGGCCAAAGGCGACAACATCATGGCCGGCTACTTCAGGGATCCGGAAACAACCGCGGCCACCATTATCGATGGCTGGCTGCACACCGGGGATATGGCAACCGTTGACAATGACGGCTATATATTCCTGCAGTCAAGGGCCAAGGAAATCATCAAAGTCAGGGGGATCCGCATCAGCCCGAAGGAGATTGAGGCGGTGATTGTAACCTATCCGGGCGTGATCGATTGCACCATTTCGGCGATAAACGACGACATCACCGGTGAAGCCATCAAAGCCACAGTGTATGTGAACGAAACGGAACTTGACCAATTCAGTGAGGAGGCCATCCGGCAATACTGTGCAGCGAACCTTGCATCGTACAAGGTGCCGCAACAGGTGGTATTCGAAACGAAACTGACCTTTAACGCGGCCGGCAAGAAATCGAAATACTGATTATTTCACTGCTTCTTCCTTCACCCATATTTTCCGCACCAGCGAATCCATCATGGTTAAGTTCGGGTGGAAATAATCGAAGAAATTATTCCTGTTTGACTTGATCTCTGTAAGTAAATCCAGGTCAATGGTTTTACCCAAGGCATGGATGTCTCTTTTAAACCGTTCCTTCTCGTCCGTGAGGCCTATCTTCGCCAGGTGCTTGTCAACACCCTCATAAA
>CALMDN010000444.1 GCA_937864935.1 uncultured Bacteroidales bacterium | reverse complement strand
ACAGCATCAGCCTGATAAACAACGGGAGCATTGCTTTCACATCGGCAAAGGAGCAGTTTGCCGATTTTGATAAAATGGTGGGGGAGTTTTCACCAACCAAAAACACAGAAATCCCTTTGTAACCAGGATGTTTAAAGGAAGCCTGACGCTTTAAAGCGGAAGGCCCGGGTTCCCATCTGTTTTTTTTGACAATTCATCATAATTTCTTATTTTTACCTGAAATTGCAGAACTGTGAAAAAGTTACTGGCGTCTCCGGCTTTCGTTATCATTTCGCTAATTGCTCATTGTCAGGAGTTTACCCCTGCCCAGGTTTATGGAGGAAAAGTTCAGTTAAAGACATTTATTGATCAGGAGCTGATTTACCCTGAGCCGGCATTACAGTCTGAAACGGAGGGGACGGTTTTGGTTTTGTATCATATCAGCGAAAAAGGACAAGTTTCACACGTCAGATACGATCAAAAACTGAGTCCGGAATGTGACCTTGAGGCCCTGAGAATTTTCAGGATGCTGGAGTGGGAACCGGCACGGCGAAGAGGCGTTGCCGTTGCAGACAGCGGGCAATTCGCCATCGAATTCAACATAAAGAAATACAACAGGTTATGTAAGAAAAGGGGGTATAATTCACTGTACTTCCCTTATGAACCCATCGACACTTCAGGGCGCATTTACTTCTATAAAAATCTTGAATCAGCACCCCATCCCATTTTCACAAACGAAGGCATCACCCTGGCTGGTTTTATCGCTGCCAACCTCAAATATCCTGAGGCTGCCATCAAACAAAACATAAGCGGAATTGTTACTTTGGCTTTCGTGGTAGAGCCTCATGGCCGGATTTCAAACACACACATCGTAAATTCGCTGGGTGCAGGCTGCAACGAAGAAGCGCTGAGGATTCTTCAGATGATCAAATGGATGCCCGGTACCTTGAATCACCAGGCAGTGAGAACCCGGATGCGTCTGTCGGTTAATTTCAATCTTGAGCCAGGCCCTGACGGCAATTTCAACCCGAATGTCAAGTCGAGCTACGGCGGATAAAAATAAACACCAAATCACCCAAGCCATATGCAAAAACAGATCTTAACGATTTTATCTTCATTGTTACTTGCCGGGGTTTTGAATGCGCAGACCCCCGATACCACCAAATTGTGGACTACAGGCACGAAAGCCTCACTTACATTTACCCAGGTTTCTTTAACCAACTGGGCGGCCGGTGGAGAAAACAGCTACGGAGGCAACTCTTTTCTGAACCTTTTTGCAAACCTTAAACAAGGCAAAACCACCTGGGACAATTCGCTGGATCTGGCTTACGGGCTTGTGAAACTGGGAGATGCCAAAATGAGAAAGAGTGATGACAAAATAGACCTTGTTTCGAAATTAGGGCACAATGTGATCAATCAGAACCTTTTTCTCAGTGCAAACCTTAGTTTTAAATCACAGTTTGCCGAAGGCTTTAACTATCCCAACGATTCGGTGCTGATTTCCAATTTTCTCGCACCCGGCTACCTTATGCTCGGTTTGGGTATGGATTATAAACCCTTTCCCTACTTATCCATTTCACTGCTTCCGATTACCGGACGAATGACCCTGGTAACCGATGAAACACTGTCGGATGCCGGAGCTTATGGTGTCGATCCCGGAAAAACTGTCAGGTCAGAGTTCGGAGCTGCCCTGAAAGTAACTTTCGAGAAAGATGTATTCACCAACGTCAACATCAAGAGCAAACTCGACATGTTTTCCAATTACATGGACCGGCCGCAGAACATCGACATCAACTGGGAAGCACTTGTAATACTCAAGGTAAACAAATACATCTCAACATTTCTCGGAATCCAGACCATCTACGACCACGACATTCTGATTACTGACAAAGAAGGCAACATCGGACCCAGGACCCAGTTCAAACAGACTTTTGGTGTCGGGCTGACATACTCGGTGAAACACCTTCAGGCTACCATCAAGCAGTAAACATTGAAATTACCATTTCCCAAATATTGTTTCACCAAAAATCAGACATTATGAAGCTAGTTGACGAATTCAAAGCATTTGCCATGCGTGGTAACGTGGTTGATATGGCGGTTGGTATCATCATCGGCGGTGCCTTCGGTAAAATCATCTCTTCTTTCGTAGGCGATGTTTTGATGCCACCCTTAGGTTTACTGCTGGGCGGTATCGATTTTAAAGACATGAGTATAACCCTGAAAGATGCCGTAATGAACGGTGCAGAAGTGGTTACCCCGGCCGTCTCACTCAACTACGGGATGTTCATTCAGAATGTGGTTGACTTCCTGATCATCGCTTTCGCCATCTTTATGGCCATCAAAGCCATGAACTCGATGAAAAAGAAAGAAGAGGAAGCTCCGGCTGCACCTCCGGCTCCGACCAAAGAACAGGAATTGCTTTCGGAAATCCGTGACCTGTTGAAGAAATAGCCAATTCCGGATACGGTTTTATGCAGAGGCAGTCACCTGAGGGTTTCTGCCTTTGTTGATATATTGGTACCATATACCTTCCAGTGTAAAGCAGATCAACCACTGCTTATTTTTATCTTTGTTGAAAAATACCCTCAGATGAAAATTCTCTCGTTCGACTTCTCCACGTTTGCCGAAACCAACCACCGGATATTGCAATATCTGATTGTTTCCCTGGCCATCGCCTTGCTGGCAGTAGTGGCAGCCCGCATTCTCAGGAAAATTATCAAGGTCTATTTTGAGCGCTCCAGCGATATCATGAAAGTGGATCCAACGCGTTACAAATTCCTGAGAAATGCCGTCAGTTTCGTTGTCTTCATGCTGGCCATGACGCTGATCTTTTATACCATACCTGAATTGCGCTCCATCGGGATCACCCTTTTTGCCGGAGCCGGTATTTTCGCAGCCATCCTTGGTTTCGCTTCTCAGGAAGCCTTTTCCAACATCATCAGCGGCATCTTTATCGTGGTCTTCAAGCCCTTCAGGGTGGGCGACAACATCAGGATCGGTGAGCTGCACCAGGGTGTTGTAGAGGATATTACCCTGCGTCACACTGTCATCAACAACTTCGAAAACAGAAGAATTATCATCCCGAATACGGTCATCAGTTCGCAAACCATCATAAACAGCACCATTTCAGACGAAAAAATCTGTGCTTTTATAGAACTGGGAATCAGCTATGAAAGCAACCTTGAACGCGCGAAATCGGTACTTGCCCGGGTGATTGAAAGTCACCCCAACTGCATCGACAACCGCAGTCCGGAAGAAGTGGCTGACGGCGTGCCGAAAGTCATCGTGCGTGTTCTCGGGTTCGGCGAGTCATCTGTAAATCTCAGGGCCTATGCCTGGGCCGCCGATACCGGTGCCGGGTTTGTAATGAAATGTGATGTATTTGAAACGCTGAAAAAGGAGTTCGAAGAACAGGGTATTGAAATCCCCTATCCGCACAGGGCCATCGTTCATAAAACCGGGAAGGATGCGTAAACAGACCAAACAGGTAAATCAGGAAACCATCAGAAACTATCGGAAAAAAGCCGGTCTGCCCCCTGGTTCGCTTGTCTATACCGGCAACCGAAATGAAGAAACAAGCTTCAGGCTGCTCAGCTACAATGCAGAAACGGCAGTGAAGACAGATTCTCAGGATGTAGGTGAAATCATCAGCCGGCTTCAGCCCGGCACCAACCACTGGATTGATGTCACCGGCCTGACCAATACCGGCCTCATCGACAAACTGGGCTCGCATCACCTCCTGCATCCGCTTCTGCTCGAGGATGTACTGAATACTGAATCGGTCATTAAAATTGAGAATTTCGGGGATGTGCTTTACCTCTGTCTTAAAATGCTGAAGTGGAACGATGAAAACCGCAGCATCGAATCAGAACAGATTTCAATTGTGGTTGGTGAAAATTATCTGATCTCATTTAAAGAAGCCAGCAGCAATATTTTTGATGCAGTCAGCGAAAGGATAGAAAGCGGCCTGAGCAAAGCCAGGGAAAAAAGCATTGATTTTCTGGCTTATGTGCTGACCGACAAAATAGTGGACAACTATTTTCTTGTTCTTGAGAAGATTGAAGACCACATTGAAGCCACAGAACTGGAACTGATCCGCGACACCGACCGGATCTCACCGGTAGATCTGATGCATCTCAAAAAACAGCTGATCCTGCTCAGAAAGTATGTTTATCCCCTCAGGGATGAAATAAGGAAACTGCAGCACGACGATTCCAGGCTCATTGATCGCAAAACCATCAAATACATCAACGACCTTTTCGATCATCTGCAGAGTATTACCCAAAACATCGAGGGTTTCCGCGACACCATCAGCAACCTGATGGAACTCTATTCAGCGAACATCTCCAACCGGCTCAACAGTGTGATGAAAACCCTCACCATTGTGGGTGCAATCTTTATTCCGCTCACTTTTATCGCAGGTATTTACGGCATGAACTTCGACCATATGCCAGAACTTCACTACCCCTGGGCCTATCCGGCGGTGATGGGGTTTATGCTGGCAATTGCTGTCGGAATGTACCTCTTTATGAAATCCAGGAAATGGTTCTGATGGCTTGCAGGAACAGAGAATTAACAATTTTATGCGATATTCATGATTTTTCGGTCCTGAACGGAATACTATTTGCGGGGTGAAACCTGTTTTTGTTTACTTTTAACTTTTAAACCTGCGGCCATGAAGATCAAGAGTTATATCACTGTCATGCTGATACTGACGGCATTTTCGGTACAGGCACAGCTGTATTTAACCCGTCCGTATTCAACTTCACTGTTTTCGCCAGCCTTCTCTTCACTGACTCCGGCTTCCCGTTTTGGTCTGCAGACCGGTGCTTCTTTCACGGGTACCGGCAATGGCGGAAGTCTGTTTTCCACCTGGGTGGCACCCTCTTTCAATCAGCCACTGGGCAAGAACTTCACCCTGTCGGCCGGTGCTTTCATCAACAATACAACATTCAGCAATGTATTGCTGCTCAACAATGAGGGAAGTATCACTTCTGCCAACAGCAATCTTACCACATTTACAATGTATGCGGCAGGATCATACCGGGTAAATGACCGGCTCACGGTAAGCGGTTCGGCATTCAAAACCATCAACCCTGCCTTCAACGCCCGGTTAAATGCTGAAAATCTTCAGATGGAAGCCCAGGGAATGAGTGTGGGTGTTGGCTACAAAGTCTCTGAGAACTTCCACATCGGCGCAGAATTCCGCATGCAGCAAAGCAACAGCAACATTTACAGTCCCTGGCAGTACAACCCGGGAAGCAATATGGTACCAGGACTTTACGGTTTCTGAGCAAGGTCCTGGTTTCTGCCTTTGTAAGGCTTTTGCAGTTATATCCTATTTATGCTGATTCTTCTATCGCCCAGTAAAACACTCGACTTTGAAAGTACCTCCACCCTACAGGCGGATGATGATCCTGAATTGCTTACAAAAGCTGCAAGGCTGGTTTCCCGGTTGCGCAGGCTGAATCCTTCGGAAATCTCCGCGCTGATGAACCTGAGCCCGAAGCTTGGCGATCTGTGAGCCCGGTGGTTCGTTGAATGGGATTACCCGGCCGATCCAGAGATGGCGAGACCCGCCATTGCCGGATTCAAAGGCGATG
>CALMDN010000443.1 GCA_937864935.1 uncultured Bacteroidales bacterium | reverse complement strand
AATCACCGGGATATCAGTGTAGATGAACCGTTTACCATTTTCAATGCCCAGAAAAGCATTGCAGGTATTCTGAAGCTGCCGGCCGAGGGAGAGCCAAACCCTCCCTTATTCATGATTTTCGTACATGCCTGGATCCGCCTGTTCGGAGTAGAAAGCAGCCTGGTGCGCATTGTACCTTTATTGTTTAATGCAATAACAGTTGTATTTATCTACCTTACCGGTAAGCGTTTTTTCAGTTTCTGGACCGGGCTGGTGGCTTCGGGGCTGTTTCTGTTTTCATCCTACCATTTTTTTCACGGCCTGCAGGTGCGTACTTACTCGCTTTTGTCAATGTCGACGGCTTCTGCGCTATACTTCTATTTGAATTACCTTCAGGATGTGAAGAACCGGAAGGCTTTTGCCGGATTGGTGCTTTCCAACCTTTTTCTTGTGTATTCGCACTATTTCGGCTGGTTTGTGGTGTTTGCCCAGTTTATCACGAGTTTTGTGTATGTGCGGAACTTCAGAATGTTTTTCCGGTATCAGCTTCCCTCCGTCGCCACAGTGGTTGGTTTTCTGCCGATGATTTACATCGTGTTGAAACAGTTTAAAAAATCCAGTAAGGGTACCTGGGTCAGGTCCCCGAATCCGGAGGATTATTACCTGCAGATATACTATTTTCTCAACAACAAACAGGTATTTCAGGTAGCTCTGTATATTGCAGCTGCCGGTGTGCTGTTTACCATATTTCTGCTTATCCGGAAAAAATGGAAAGCAATCAACCCCGGTGTTGCTGCACTGTTTCTGTGGTGGTTTGCCCCGTATACCACCATGTTTCTCATCAGCTCTAAGATTCCTGTTTTTGCAGATACCTATGTTCTTTACAATACGATCGGTCTGTTTCTTTTTATACCAGCCCTGTTCAGTCAGCTGTTTCAGCAGCACAAATACCTTGAGCCGATAGCAGGCGGAGTATTGGTGGTATTTATGTTTATACACCTACGGGTTTTGCCCGACAATGTGATGTACCGTGAAGTGAAGAATGCAGTGGAATTTGTCAAAAAATACGACAAAGAACCCGATAAACGGGTTATCCTGATTTACCCGGTATGGGCCGACCTGCCTTTTGCCTTTTACTATGACAAGAAATTGTTTGGCGACTGTGATAATTTCTACAACACCTGCCCCCGGCAGGATATTTACCGTATCTGGGGCCTTACCCATGCAAAGAATATCCTGAACGCAATCCCGGGCCGCAGGGTAATCCTCTTTATGGAAGGTAATGCAGGCAATCCCGAAGAAATGCTTTTTGAACACCTCGACAGTACCTATGTGCGTATTGACAAAGCTTTCTTTCCCCAGACCTACAATGTCGGGATCTACGATCCAAAGCCGCTTACTGACTGATTTGCTGTTTTGCAATCCGTCTGTATAGAATAATTCTAAACTTACCTGGAGTGCATTACAAATGAAATCATATCATACATTTGCAGCCGATATGAATGAATATTCTAAACGTTAAACCTCAATAACCAACCCATTTAACTATGAAACGCATCTTAACACTTTGCGGCCTTGTGCTGTTTGCAGGTCTGATTTTCAGTTCATGTACCAAAGATGACGATGAGCCGGTATTGCCCACTGTGGCTTTCAATCAGCTTGCGGGCTACATTACCGGAGATGTTACTGCTGCTTACGGCGACACCCTGCGTTTTGGCATCATTCTTCAGAGCAACGGCGAAGACAATCTGGTAAAATTCACCATCAAAGCCAATGAAGAAACCCTGCTCGATTCCACCATCAATACCTCGAGTTTTACTTTCGATTTTTATTCAATAAAGGGTATCAATGCAACGGATGTCTGGACATTTTCTGCCACCGACATTGCCGGGAACAAAAAGGAAGCAAGCATTACGATCACCGGAGAATTCGGTCAGATCAATTCCTATACAACCATTCTGATGGGGGCACAGGACAATGTGGCAACCGAAAGTTTCCTTTCGTTCAGCGACAATCAGGCCACCAAATACTTCCAGGCCAACGCATTCAACAACCAGGACAAGATTGATATCTTCTGTTTTTACGAAAATACAGCAACCCACCAGAACATGATGTCGCTGGGTTCTCCCGGTTCGAACATCACCGGTGTATTCACCGGAGCTTCATCGCCCGACAATTACACCGTAAAAAACCTTACCAGATTTTACAAAACCACCCTCACGGCTGCACAGTTTGACGCCATTACCAATGATGCTGTCATCCTTGATTCTTACAATGCTGCTGAATCCAGAAAGAAAGCAAGTGTTCTGGCTGCAGGTGAAGTTTATGCCATTTATACCCAGTCGGGCTTAAACGGATTGATCAAGGTTATTGCGGTTACCGGAGAAGAAACGGGTACCCTGGAAATTGCTGTAAAAATCCAGAAACAGTAAATGGCCTCACCCATGAATCAAAAAAGGCAAAAGCTGCAAGACCTCAGCAGGGTCATGCAGCTTTGTTTTTTTACCGGATTGATGTTGCTGTTTTTTTCCTGCAGTGAAGAAGAAAGCCTGCGGAAACCTTCGGTAATATTGAAAACCGGTGTTGCTTATACGGCTTCGGGAACCGCCATAGCACAGGGCGGTAAAATTCAGATTGGCATACTCGCCTCCGGAGCAGGGAGTCCGCTCACCTACCTGCGCATTGAGCGCATCACAGGTTCAGACACCACGGTTCAGCTGGATCGCGGAATCTGGGCCGGATCCGAAGGGGTTGACCAGGATTTCAGCTTCCCGAAAGGAGCTGCCCAGGAGGAAACATGGCGGATTGTGGTAATGAATGCCGACCGTCTGACCTCCGAAGCATCTCTGACAGTGTTGAAAGCGGCAGGCGCAGACTACGGGGCCATCAAACATTTAGGTCCCATCAGTCTGGATATGCAGTTGAATCCCGGAGGCAAATCCTTCCTTGACCTCGACAATGGTCAGGTGTACACTCAGAATGATGTTTCGGGTCACGAACAGGAGATAGACCTGTTGCCCTATTACTATGTTACTTCCGGATTGCCCTCACCTACGCTAACGTGCCCTGGTTATACTTCAGCTCCGGGATATTACCCTGTGCTGACGAGCTGGACGGTGAAAAACAATATCCTGTATGATTATTACACCTCCGACAACAGCCTTATTTCACCTCTTCAGTTCGACAATGCCGTGAACGACAGCCTGCTCATCACTGCCTATAATCCTTCGAGGGTAAGTGGCAATTGTAAGTATGCTTATGCCGGCAGGGTGATTCCTTTTAAAACGGAACAGGGCAAATATGGCCTGGTGAAAATTGTGACAGCGGAGGAATCCGAAACCGGAACCCTTTCATTGGAAATTAAAATTCAGGAATAGTGAAATCCTTTTTTATCCGGCACACCATGAAACAATGCTGGTTATTGATCTTCCTTGTTTTCGCGGCAGTTAACTTGAATGCACAAAAGTGCATTTCCGGAGTGATTTCAGATGCTGTTACCGGCAGTCCGCTCCCGGGGGCAAGCATCAGCGTTTCTACCGGTACGGGCGTTTCCTCAGCAGCTGACGGTACTTTCAGGTTGTGTGGCCTGAGCGGTGACTCGGTGCTGGCCGAGGTGAGCTTTGTTGGCTACCTTCCGGCAAAACTTTTATTGAAAGCGGGTTCAGAAAATCTTAAAATAACCCTGACTCCGGTTGCTTCAGAAATAGATGAAGTGGTGATTACTGCTACCCGCACAGCCACCCAGGCAGCCAATACCCCTGTAAGGATCAGTGTGATCGGTACGGCGTTACTGAACACCCTGCCTGTACTGAGCATTGATGAAGCCCTGAAAGCAGCGACCGGAATCAATTACAGCCGTTCCTTCGGGATACTGAGTACCAAGGCAACGATCTCGATGCGGGGTATGAGCGGAAAAGAACAGGGGAGGGTGCTGATTCTGCTTGATGGAATTCCTGCCAACAAAAGTGATGGGGGCGGATTTGACTGGAACCTTCTGGATCCGGCCACCGTGGGCAGAATTGAAATAACCAAAGGCCCCGGATCGGCCATCTATGGCAGCAATGCCATGGGGGGGGTAATCAACATCATATCGGTTAAACCTGCTGAGAAGTTTGTGGCCGATGCCTCTCTGGAATACGGTTCTTTCAATACCGCCGGTGGCAGAATCAGTGCGGGCAAATCATTGAAGACGAAAAAAAACGGCAACACCCTCTTCTGGAACCTGAATGGTTTTTACCGGCAGAGTGATGGCTATATTACCCAGTCGGAGGAAGATATCAAAACGAATCCCTACATCATCCGTTCAAACCTGCGCGAAGCCGGAGCTGGTTTACGTGCAGGTTATTCAATCGGTGAAAAACACAGTCTGGTTGCATCGCTCAACTATTATGATGATCACCGGGGGACCGGAGAAAAGGTACACCAGCCGGATGGCAATACCACCGATCACGATTCCTACAGCGTCAACCTCAGTTATCAGGGCCTGATAAAAACTGTAAGCCTTGCCTCATCGGTTTATTTTCAGAATGAGGATTACAGGAAGGTAAACGAATTTCTGAAAGATGACTATACCTGGTATGATGTTCTGAGTACCCGCCGCGATTACGGCTGGCTCACGTCGGCCACCCGCACATTCGGCAACCACAGGATCACTGCTGGTTTTGACTTCAGAAACGGCAGTGTGGATGCCTGGGATAAGTATTATACCTCTACCGATATTGTTTACAATGCCGGTAAGATGAACACCCGCGCCTTTTTCGTTCAGGATGAGGCCAGCCTTCTGAAGGAAAAGGTCAGGATTCTGGCCGGGCTGCGTTACGATGTAGCTGTTTTCTTCGACGGAGCATTCTATATTGAGGCGCCAACAGCCGAAACTGCCTTCATGGATATCTACCAGGACAGGACACTGGATTCACACACCCGCAGTGCCCTGAGTCCAAGGGTGTCGGTTCAGTACCGGTGGAATCCCGGAAACAGGGTTTATCTTGGTTATTCCAGGGGATTCAGACCTGCTGTACTCGATGATATGTGCCGGTCAGGAAGAATCAAAGGCGGATTCAAAATAGCCAGCCCCTCTCTGAAACCCGAAAAACTGAACAACTTTGAAGCCGGTGCCGACCTGAAACCGTTCACCAGGGGTCCGCTCAGCAGACTTTCACTCGAATTGTCTGCCTATTATTCAGGAGGTACGGATTTCCAGTACTATGTAACCAACGGCCAGACCATTGATATGGGTTTTGGTGAAAGACCGATCTTTGTAAGGGCCAATATCAGTGATGCCGAAATCCGGGGCGCCGAAGGTTCGCTGAACATCAACATCAGCAAATCGGTAAATCTGTATGCCGGCTATGCCTATGCGAAGGCTGTCATTCTCAGTTACAGCAAACTCTCTGCTAACGATACCATTGATCTGAGCGGGAAATGGATGACCGATGTGCCGGAACATATCGTGAATGCCGGACTTTCATGGCTCAACAAATATGTGAATGCCGGTGTTACCTTCCGTTATAATGGTTCAATGTACATCAATGACCAGAATACTGTGGATGATTTGCTCAAATCGGCAAAGTATCCTTCCTATACAACGGTTGATCTGAAGTTCTGGAGGACCTTGTACGGACGGTATAAGGTTTCGGTCGGGGTGCAGAATCTGTTCGATGTGAAGATCTACGACAGCAAGTACTATGTCGGTCCGGGACGATTTATCACCACGGTCTTTTCGGTCCGACTCGGAGAAAAATAAGCGGCTATACCTATTATATATAGTGTTAATCAAAAACCACCCATGAAACCACTGTTTACCCTGATGATTGCTGTACTGATGTTCGCACAGACAGCCAGAACCCAAACCAACGATTTCTATGATGATGCACCCCGCATTGACCTTCCTCCGGCAGCGCTTACCATTGATGGTGAAGTTGCCAATCCCGGACAGGTTGACTTTTCGGTACTGCCACTGAGGCAGATAGTGGTTAAGGAGACCGCTTTCGACGGAGCCAACGGTAAGTTCATCGGAGCATACCAGTATGAAGGGTATTCGCTTTACGACATTCTCAACAGCATTGAGCTTAAAAAGAACGATCAGGAGGAGTTTCCCCCGATCGTTGATCTTTACGTGGTGGTAGAGAATGCGGCCGGTGAAAAGGTGGTACTGAGCTGGGGCGAGCTGTATTATCCCATCCACAGGCATGAGATACTGATTGCATCAGCGGTGCGGAGGATTGTTCCTTCCAGGACCAAAGATCTCTGGCCCCTGCCGGAAACCTCGAAACTGGTGGTTGCTTCTGACCTGTATACGGTGCGCAACATCAGCCGTCCGGTGAAGATTACCATCCGCTCATCATCTAAGTCCTTCGAAATCCGCAGAGACCTGAAGGATATGTATGCCCCTCAGCTGACCTTTAAGATTGGAAATGAGGTGAAGAAGGTGCTTTCTGACAAGGACAGTCCAGCTGAACCCCTGGTTAGCTACAATTCGGTTTTCTACGGAAGGGGCAGGGGCATTCATGGTACCACCCCATTTACAGGGATGATGATGAAGGATGTTACCGGAAATTTTCTCAAAATTACAGCCGATGACCTCAAAACAGGACTGGTGATTTCGGTTGCTCCCGACGGGTACAGGGCCATCTTTACCATGAGCGAAATTTACAACCGCAACGATCAGGCAGAGGTGTTGATTGTACCCATGCGGGAAATCGCCGATCAGGGTGGGTATTTACTCTACCCGGCTGCCGACTACTTTTCTGATCGCTCAATCCGCTGTCTTTCTGAATTAATATTTTTGCAACTATCTGATTTATAGCAATTAAAATTTCCATAAAAACAAAGCCGGCTGATTTTGATCAGCCGGCTTTGTTTTTATCATTGTTTACCGCTACCACCATAACAACTCTTTTCCTGTTTTGTGCATTGCAGCACCCAGTTTAAAGTTTCATATTCATCAACCGGG
>CALMDN010000442.1 GCA_937864935.1 uncultured Bacteroidales bacterium | reverse complement strand
CGTAAAGGGCTTTGGTCAGGATAAGGTAGTACTTCTCCAACTCTGAAGGCAAGGTAATCAGTTTGCCATCGGCAGCTTTAAACTGTTCAGGGTCTGTATCGAGGTGTTCGGGCCGGAGCTTTCTGATCCATTTCAGGATCTCCTGAACCTGCTTGTCGTAGTTCTCTTCGAGCAGGTCGATCACCTGAAACACCGTCAGAACGTAGGGGGAGTACTCATCTTCAGCATCGCTGAAGCTCGCGATGGCTTCCGCCGCCCTGAAAAACTGCACCCGGTCGGTCACCGGCTCCTTACGGATATAAAGATGGTAAATCGACCATGAATAGGTATTCCTCAGATACGCCGATTGCCGGAACTTTTTCAGCCCGTTGCGCGAGACTTCGAGACACTCCTGGTGTGCCCCTGTTTTCTGCAGGCACCGGGACAATCCCCAAAAATCGAACTGGTTACACTCTTCTTTATATTCCTTGAACAGCAACCGGTAACTTTCAATGGCTTCGTCAAACCGTCTGGCTTCGCGCTGGCTCTTTGCCCGGGCTGATAATTCCTGGTAAGTCATAACGTCATTTTTTGTATCAGCGAATTCAGTTCCTCATTCATCCCGCTGCTGCGGGCCTGAATCATTTCAAAACGGGTAAATTGTTGCTTTCTGTTATAATAAAACTTGATGGCGGCATAATGCAGGCCACGCTCAAGGTAGACGATTATCTGATAATCATACATTTCCTTCCGGATAATGCTGATTCCGGCGGGTTGAAGAACAGCCAGCAGTCGTTGTTCAAAGTCATCGATAAAGTTTGTGCCCGCTTTGGCGCTCCTGCTTAAGGTAGCTTCAGAAACCGGGACACTTGTCCTGATCACGCCAGGAGAAATTCCCAGATTCACCAGAGCCTCCGCAACTTTTTCAGCGAAAGCGTTACCCGCATTCATGATTTCCGATTTTGTGATCTGGTTGTTTTTGTTGTAAAAAATCCTCAGCAGAGCAGTTTCACCATCCTGGGCAACCTGCATCTGCATGCCGTAATTTATTTCCCTTTTGTTGCTGACAGTGAAACCGGCATCCATCAGCTTCATCTCCAATCCGGGCAGGATGTCTTCCCCTGCCGGGCTTTCCGGCTTCCCTGCCTCTTCTTCTATTACGGGCGTATTTTCCTCTGTCTGCTCATCCTCATCCCTCATATCGGGCACAACCACCGCTTTCATTCCTGAAACAGGATGAAACGAAGGGGCATTGATGAGCAACAATCGCTGCGAGGCCCGGGTGATGGCCGTATAAAGCCACCTGAAGTAACTGCGGTTGTTGTAACCCATACTGGTAGCGCAATCCACAAAA
>CALMDN010000441.1 GCA_937864935.1 uncultured Bacteroidales bacterium | reverse complement strand
CATTCTGAAGATTGTCGGGCAAAGCGTTGCAGTGGATGAGCGCTGGCCGGAGCAGCTTACTGCACAGCTGGAATCGCAGGGTTATCAGGTGGACGCTTTAAAAATCATTGCCCAGACCGGTTGGCGGACCGACAATCTTCAGAATGCGGTCAATCAGCAACTGCCCCTGACAGGTTATAACCTTGTTTCCTTGCTGATAGGGGTAAACAACCAGTATCAGGGAGGTGTCCTGCAGGTTTATGCTTCAGAGTTTACCCAGTTGCTCCAGCAGGCCATCGTGCTGGCCGGCGGCAATCCCCGGCATGTATTTGTGCTGTCGATCCCCGATTACGCCTTTACCCCATTCGGGAACGGGAACCCGGAGATCAGTGCTGAAATTGATGAGTTCAATGCTGTGAATAAAGACATCACCGTGAGCTATGGGGTTAAGTACATCGACATAACACCCATCAGCCGCAACGGGCTTGCGCAGCCCTGGCTTGTTGCCGGCGACGGACTTCATCCCAGTGCCGAAATGTACCGGCTCTGGGTGCTGGAAATTCTGAAGCACATCGAAAAGCAGACAGGCATTGAACAGGATTCCCCGGATGTATTTCCCCTGAAAATCCGGCAGCAGGGCCGTCAGCTCAGTATAACCAATACAGGCGGTGCTTCGGTTATTGAGATATACACGCCTGCCGGCAGTACGGTAAGATCATTTAGTGTTCCGGCATTCGCAGAACAAACCATCACCCTGAGCCAGTTTCCGGCAGGTGTTTATATTCTCCGTGCATTCACAACAGATGGAAAGGGATTTTCAAGGAAAATGATTCTTACTTCGCAGTTTTGAAACCGGCTGGTGGCTTTCCCTGATTTCTCCTGTTTTTTCAAAGAAAAGCCCCCTGAATAAGGTCCTGGTTTATTCTCGGACGCTTCGGGGGGCTTTGACTTGTAGAAAAGTTCCTGTTTTCTGCCAGGGTTATTCGCAATAGAATTTGTAGAAATGCGGGATGGTTTCAATGCCCTTGTAGAAATTGAACAGCGGGTAATTCTCGTTGGGTGAATGGATGGCATCGGATTCGAGGCCAAAACCCATCAGAATGGATTTGATGCCGAGCACCCTTTCGAAGGTGGAAATGATGGGGATACTGCCGCCGCTGCGTACCGGCACCGGTTTCTTGCCGAAGGTGGTTTCATAAGCCCTGCTGGCAGCCATGTATTCCCGGGTGTCGGTGGGCGAAACATAACCCTGACCTCCGTGAAGATTGGTTACTTTTACTTTAACATAAGGCGGGGCAATCTGCATGAAATGCTTCTCAAACAGTTGAGAAATCTCTTCGTGGTCCTGATGGGGAACCAGGCGCATGGAGATTTTGGCGCTGGCTTTCGAAGGAAGCACGGTTTTGGCACCTTCACCGGTGTATCCGCCCCAGATACCGCATACATCGAGGGTCGGCCGGATTCCGGTACGCTCAATGGTTGAATAACCGGCTTCACCGCAAACCTCAGCGATGTCGATGGCTTTTCTGTATTCGTCAAGGTTAAAGGGGGCCTTGGCCATTTCTGCCCGCTCACCGGCCGACAATTCCAGTACCTTGTCGTAAAATCCGGGAATGGTGATCCGGTTGTTTTCATCGGTAAGTGAGGCGATCATTTTCGACAGCACATTGATGGGGTTGGCAACGGCTCCGCCGAAAAGCCCGGAGTGCAGGTCGCGGTTGGGGCCGGTTACTTCCACTTCGAGGTAGGCCAGTCCGCGCAGTCCCACGGTGATGGAAGGGATGTCCTGTGCAATCATGCCGGTGTCGGATACGAGGATGACATCGGCCTTCAGCATCTCTTTGTTGTCGGCACAGAACTTCTCCAGGTTGGGAGAACCGATTTCTTCTTCCCCTTCAATCATGAATTTTACATTACACGGCAGTGTTCCGGTCTGCACCATGGCTTCAAAAGCCTTGGCATGCATAAAAGCCTGGCCTTTGTCGTCATCGGCACCACGGGCGAAGATCTTCCCGTCCCTGACTTCGGGTTCGAATGGCGGTGAGGTCCAGAGGTTGAGGGGGTCAACCGGCATCACGTCGTAATGTCCGTACACCAGCACCGTGGGTTTGGCCGGATCAATGATTTTTTCGCCGTAAACCACCGGATTCCCGGCAGTAGGCATGATTTCAGCGCGGTCGGCACCGGCTTTCAGCATGGTTTCTTTCCAGTATTCAGCAGCCCTGAGCATGTCAGGCTTGTGATCAGATATTGAGCTGATTGAAGGAATGCGGATCAATCCGAACAGTTCGTCAAGAAAGCGGTTCTTGTTGGCTTCCAGGTAGGCGTTTAGCTTATCCATTTTAAATTTCTGGTATTGGTTTATGTCGCTAAAGATAGCGATTAACCCGGTTTTGCCAAGCGTTTTTTTTGTGGCAAGGCTCAATATTTCCGACCAGTTTGCCCTGATTTTAACGGAAAATCATCTTAAAAAATTTTAGAAATTCAGTCATTGATTGTCAGTTGATTTATTTTTAAATATATATTTGTAAGCGTCGGGGTCGCTTTTTATCTTCTTTTCTCACAAGTCTGGTATAGGCTACCCCCATCCTTTTCACTTTTTCATACTGCCCTCAAATATGAAGACGCATTGTTTTATTCCCTGGCTGAACAGGCATTCCGGCCGCAGTCTGATGGCGGCCCTGATCATGATGTCGGGACTTCTTTCCCTTACTTATCAACCGCTCTCTGCCCAGATACTCCCGGATTACTCGGTTGTTGAAGGGGTCGATCCGGTAACCCTGGTGCAACAGGTATTGATCGGACAGGGGGTTGAAACTTCCAACATCACCTATCAGGGTGCAGTTGAAGCCAGGGGTACCTTTTACGGTGAATCAAACCTTGGCATCGTCTCCGGGGTAGTTCTTACCTCCGGCAGGGCCAATTACTCTGCAGGACCCAACAATGTCGGGAATAAATCTTACAATGCCGGCACTGGTGGTGATGCTGCGCTCACACAACTCTGTGGCGATGGAACCAACGATGCCTGTGTCCTTGAATTCGATTTTATCCCGCAATCCAATATTGTGGAGTTCAGGTACGTATTCGGTTCGGAGGAATATCCTGAATATGTCAATCAGTTCAACGATGTGTTCGGATTCTTCATTAGCGGGCCGGATATTTTTGGACCGTTTCCTTCTCCTCCTGAATTTAATGGAGCCAGAAACATAGCCCTGGTGCCCCAAACACTTCCTTCTGCCTACGTATCTATCGATAACATCAACAACGGAAACAACAACACCGGCCCCTGCACCAATTGCGAATACTATGTTCACAACAGCGGTGGTCAGTATATTCAGTATGACGGTT
>CALMDN010000440.1 GCA_937864935.1 uncultured Bacteroidales bacterium | reverse complement strand
GAGATTCACGATTACAGCAGTTTCGTAAACGTGGCGCAAGAAAAAGGTGTGATGGTTGCAGTAGCTGCCGACCTGATGAGTCTGGCGCTGATCACTCCTCCGGGTGAGTGGGGAGCCGATGTGGTGGTTGGAACCAACCAGCGGTTTGGCATCCCGATGGGATACGGTGGCCCGCATGCCGGATACTTTGCCACCCGTGAAGAGTACAAACGGAACATCCCCGGCCGCATCATCGGTGTATCGGTAGACGCCCTGGGCAAGCGCGCACTTCGCATGGCCCTGCAGACCCGTGAACAGCACATCAAGCGTGAACGGGCAACCTCAAACATATGTACCGCCCAGGCCCTGCTGGCCATCATGAGCGGAATGTATGGCGTTTATCATGGGCCTGAAGGAATAAGACAGATAGCCCGCCGCATCAACATCCTCGCTGGTGTGCTGGCTACTGAAGTCCTTAAATATGGTTATCAGCAGCTCAACACCACCTATTTTGACACTGTCCGTATACAGATACCGGAAACCGTCCGCATGGCCGATTTCAGGAAACTGGCCACCGAAAATGAAGTCAACTTCAGGTACATCAGCAAACGGGTGATCGGCATCAGCATTGATGAGACCACCAACCTGCAGGATCTAAACACCCTGGTCAATATCTTTGCCTCCGCCGCGAAAAAACAGTTCGCCGATTATGTCTGTATTCCGGAAGAGTGCTGCAGAATCAAAACCATCCCGGAGAGTTTCAAACGGACGTCTGCCTTCCTGCAGGACAAGGTTTTCAACAGCTATCATTCTGAAACCGGCATGATGCGCTTTCTCAAAAAGCTTGAAGGCAAAGACCTGTCGCTCAACCGTTCGATGATTCCGCTGGGATCATGCACCATGAAACTGAATGCTGCTGCCGAACTTTTCGCCCTCAGCTGGCCTGAGTTTACCAGCCTGCACCCCTTTGTTCCCCTGGATCAGGTAGAGGGCTACAGCCTGCTGATCCGTGATCTGGAAAAATCGCTTTGTGAGATTACCGGCTTCGCGGCCATGTCTTTCCAGCCCAATTCAGGGGCTTCCGGTGAGTATGCCGGATTGCTGGTCATCAGGGCTTACCACCTCAGCCGTGGAGATTCAGGCCGTACCGTATGCCTCATTCCGGCATCGGCTCATGGCACCAACCCTGCCAGCGCTGCCATGGCAGGCATGTCGGTTGTGGTCGTAAAAACCGATGAAAACGGCAACATCGACCTTGCCGACCTTAGAGAAAAAGCTGAGAAACACAAAGATGTGCTTGCAGCCTGTATGGTTACCTATCCTTCCACCCATGGGGTATTTGAAGAGGGCATTCTGGAGCTGATTGAAATCATCCACAGCAATGGCGGTCAGGTATATATGGATGGTGCCAACATGAACGCCCAGGTCGGGCTCACCAGTCCCGGCTTTATCGGTGCAGATGTCTGTCACCTGAACCTGCACAAAACATTTGCCATTCCTCATGGTGGCGGAGGTCCGGGTGTGGGTCCCATCGGTGTAGCCAGGCATCTGGTTCCCTTCCTTCCGGGACACAAGCTGGTAAATATCGGAGGCGATCAGTCCATTACGGCTGTTTCATCCGCCCCTTACGGCAGCGCCTCGGTACTCACCATCTCGTATGGATACATCAAGCTGCTCGGTGGCGACGGTTTGACAGAAGCCACCCGGCTGGCCATTCTGAATGCCAATTATCTGAAAACCAAACTTGAAGGAAGTTACAAAATACTATATACCGGCAAAAACGGCAGGGTTGCCCATGAAATGATCCTCGACTGCAACGAATTCACCAAAACCGCTGACCTGCAGGTAATTGACCTGGCCAAACGTTTGATGGACTATGGATTCCATGCACCAACCGTTGCTTTCCCGGTTCATGGAACGCTGATGGTTGAACCAACTGAAAGTGAGCCGCTCGAAGAACTTGACCGCTTCGTGGATGCCATGATCGCCATCCGCAAAGAGATTGATGAAATCGCAGAAGGCAAGGCCGATAAGACCATGAACGTCATCAGGAAAGCCCCCCATACCCTTTGTATGGTGACAGCGGAGGAGTGGAGCCTACCCTACTCCCGCGAAAAAGCAGCCTTCCCGCTGCCCTGCGACAAGAGTGACAAATACTGGCCTTCGGTTACCCGCATTGATGATGCCTACGGTGACCGTAACCTGATCTGCACCTGCGCTCCGGTGGCTGATTATGCAGAGAAATCATAGCGGGCAATAAAAATTCTGAAAGTCTGTCTGCATACCCGGCGGTTAATTTAAAGGTCTGAAAAGGCTGAAGGGTTAACCGCTATTGTTTTCCTACCGGATAGGCATTCCAGGAGATAATCTCATCGGGCCCTTTCCTCACCTTGGTGCGGAGTTTATACCCTTCCTCAGGATATCCCGCGCTGATGACAAGTCCGATTGACTTTCCGGATGGGATGTTCAGCAGTTTCTGCAGCTTCTTCTCATCGAACCAGCCGATCATACAGGTGCCCAGCCCGAGTTCAGCAGCCTGAAGGCAGAAGTGCTCAGCGGCAATCCCGATGTCGATCAGGGGCCATTCCTTTTTTTTGACAAGCATTGCCAGACGGGTTATCAGTCTGGCCTTCTCCATCACCATCACCACCATTACAGGGGCGGTGAGGGTAAATTTGTTGATAAGCTGTATGTCGCTGAAGGTGGCTTTCGCCACTTCGGTTCTCAGGGGCTCCTGATTGACAACAATAAAATGCCATGGCTGGGAGTTACTTGCCGAAGGAGCCATGCGGGCAGCTTCCAGACACTGAAGAATCAGCGAATCTTCTACAGCTGTCGGGGAGTACCTGCGTACACTCTGGCGCGTAAGAATCAGTTCAGAAAAAATCATATACTTTTGTGATGAGGTTACAGCGATATTTATTTTCGTTGCAAAGGTTACTTAAAATCTTTCAAACAATAAATAAAAGGCATTGTTAAAACGCTTGCCAGAAACAGCTGCAAAAACAGGCAGCTCCATACCGATCATTCGCAACAGAATTCCATGATGCCACAATTTGACAAAGCAGGTTTCGAAAAACTCTTCCGCGAAGAGTTTAAAGGCCTGTGCTTTATGGCATGGAAGTATGTGAAAGACCATGACATTGCCAAAGAAATCGTTCAGGACTCGTTCATCAGCCTTTGGGAAAAAAGGGCGGGTATTGATCCGTCCAGGTCGGTAAAATCGTACCTTGTGACTGCAATCCACAACAAGTGTTACAATTACCTGCGCGATAACCGCAAGTTCGACAAGAACCTGCTGGAAGCTGAGCAGCTGACAGAACCAAGCTCCGGCGGCAATACGGACACATTGGTTGAGAAGGAACTCAAGCAGGAGATCGACAAAGCGATCGCTGAATTACCCGACAAATGCCGGGAGATTTTTTTACTGAACCGCTATGAGAACCTCAGGTATCAGCAGATTGCCGACAAGCTGGGAATATCAGTCAAGACGGTTGAGGCTCAGATGTCGAAAGCATTGCAGCACCTTCGCCTGAAATTGTCGGGATACCTCAGTCTTTGGATCGCAGTAGCAGCTCTGATCCGTGTTCTTCTGACGAAAAACTGAAATAAAATGAAAAAAGATAGGGGTAAACCACATTTCATGTGTAATATTACCAGGAAACCATCATGAAAGCTTCAGCAACATACTACGAGGATTTGATTACCACCTACTTAGCCGGGGAAGCCACTCCGGATGAGATCGCGGAACTTTCGGGTTGGATCACGAAAGATGAAGCAAACCTTGCAGTGTTTGAATCGTTCTATCAGACCTGGCTGCTTACCGGTAAGGAGGTAATCGGGACTACCCTTGACATAGACCAGGAATGGAAGGCAGCAGAACAAAAACTGAAAGCTGCAGAATCTCCGGAAAACAAGCCATCAGCAGCACCACGTTCAGGCCGGCTGATCAGCTTACGGTCAGCCTGGGTTTCAGCAGCAGCCATTGCGCTGCTGGTAATGGTCATCGGAGCAGTGTACCTGTTGGGAAGTTCAGGGGTTAAAACAATCACAGCTGAGCAAGGCAAACTCGAAACAACACTTCCTGACGGCAGCAGGGTTACCCTGCTTCAGGGGTCATCCATTGAATATCCTGAATCCTTCAGTTCCGGCACCCGGGAAGTTACGCTGACCGGTGAAGCATATTTTTCGGTTATCCACAATGCATCCCAACCCTTCATCGTTTCGGGCGGAGATGCCCGCATCAGGGTGCTGGGAACCCAATTCAATGTCAATACCAACAACGGCAACAACAAGGTGAGTGTCGTTCTTACTTCCGGCAGTGTTGCGCTTTATTTCAGGGATGATGAGCAAAACAGCAGAACACTTAGTCCCGGGGAGAAAGGCACCCTGGATTCTGCAACGGGAGCCATTGTCACTTCACCCAACGACGACCCCAACTACAACGCCTGGGTAACCGGAAGACTTGAATTTAACAATACCAGTCTGGAATCAGTCTGCACGACACTCGAAAAAGTATACAGCAGGAAAATAAGCATACAGCAGAAGAACCCTGAAAACTGCACCCTCACAGCTACGTTTGAGGGTCAGACAATTGAGTCGGTGCTCAGCGTCATTGCCGCAACCCTGGATCTGACCGTAACAACAAAAGACGGGGTAATCCAAATCAGCGGTTCTGGTTGCAATGGCAACTGATTGCAGGCATTTAAGAATCAAATTATAACTGAACAGCAGTTTGAGCCCTTTGAAGCTACTCTTCAGAACGATTTTTGTGACGGCCCTTCTCCTGGCTTCCGTCGGTATGCTCCATGCCCAGCATTTAAACCAGAAAATTTCGGTTGAATTCAACAATGTCCCCTTGGAGGAGGTTCTCAGGGAGCTCAGCCGGCAGTCAGGAATTCTGTTTTCGTACAATGCCGCCAGCCTGCCGCTTGACAGGAAAATCGTTTACAGAGCAAGTGAGAAGAACATTGAAACCATTCTGGACGAAATCCTGAAACCACTTAACATTGCCAGGATACAGCGTGAGCAGCAGGTAATTCTGAAGCCATCAAAGGCAATGAAAGAAGAGAACGCAACGGCAGCGGTTCAGAAATACACCCTGAGCGGTTTTCTGAGGGATGAAAAGACCGGCGAAGCACTGATCGGGGCCAATGTATACGACAAAAGCAGTTATACCGGCACCACCACCAACGCCTATGGGTTCTTCTCAATTACGCTGGCCGAAGGCCACTACGATATTACCTTCTCATTGCTGGGTTATGCAGCCACAAGCCTTGCACTGAACCTGAACAGCAACAGAAGCCTGAACATAAAACTCAATGAAACCGGCATCGACATGAAGGCTGTGGAGATAAAGGGAGGACAGGACGAAAAGGAGATCACAGCCGGAAATGCAGGTGAAGTGAGGTTAACGGCTGCTGCCCTGAAGAGGATGGCCGGTTTTGCCGGCAATATTGATGTTATCCGGTCATTACAGGCAGTCCCGGGCATCAATACCTTCGGCGACGGCTCTTCCTTCTATTATGTGCGTGGAGGTAACAACGATCAGAACCTCATGCTCATCGATGAAGCCCCTATTTTTAATCCGGCCCATCTTTTCGGGTTCTTCTCTGCCCTGGCACCCGATGCCATCAAGGATGTGAGGGCGTTCAAGGGTGATTTTCCGGCATCTTACGGCGGCAGGCTGTCATCAGTAATCGACATCAGGGCGAGGGACGGAAACATCAACCGGCCCGGATTCTCGGGCAACCTGGGCATCTACACCTCCGATCTTACAGTTGAAGGCCCGATACAGAAGGAGAAAAGCTCCTTTATTCTGTCGGCAAGAAAATCAAACCTCAACTGGCTCAACAGTGAGGAGATCTTCAACAAATCCATCACCATCGATTTTTACGACCTCAACGCCAAGTTTAACATCAGGATCAACGACAAAAACCGTCTGTTTCTTACCGGGTTCACCGGCAGGGATGAATTCAGCCGGATTACGGGATCTTCTGTAAACACTTTTGGCATCAGCTGGAACAACACCACAGGCACCATCAGGTGGAACCACCTCTTCAGCAACCGCTTGTTTTCCAATACCACCGCGGTCTTCAGTCAGTACAACTATTACCTTTACATTTCACGCGAACAGGATGATTACTGGCTTTCTTCGGTTCGGAACAGAACCCTCAAAACCGATTTCACATTCTACATGAACCCTGCCAATACCATCAGGGCCGGGGCTGAGATCAGCGGAAACCACTCCAATCCCGGGAATGTGCATTTCTCAGACGAAGACACACAGAAGAGTGCACCGGTGATTCCTGAATACAATTCAATGGGCTTATCAGTTTACCTTAGCAATGATCAGATGATCGGTGACCGCTTGCTGCTAAGGTACGGACTCAGACTGAGTTCATGGAGAAACACTGGTCCGGCGACCGTGTATTTCTATGATGCTGCATACCAGGTAATTGACACAGTAACTGTAAGCAAGGGAAGCTATTTTACCCCTTACTACCGTCCTGAACCACGCCTGAGCCTGTCCTGGAGAATTGGCAGAGAATCGACCCTGACTGCCGGATATACCCGCACTGCCCAATACCTGCAGATGTTGTCGAATTCAACAAGCCCGTTTACTTCCCTTGAAGTATGGGCGCCTTCAGGACCGAACATCCGGCCGCAGACTGCCGATCAGTTCACCGCCTGTTTCCTGACCCGATTCAACGGGAATCCGGTACAGCTGAGTGTTGAGACTTTTTATAAAAAATTCCACAACCAGATCGATTATAAGGATCATGCCAACATGCTCTACAACCCTTTTATTGAGGGCGAACTCCGCTTCGGGACTGCCCGTTCATACGGAGTTGAACTGCTGTTGAAGAAATCAAGCGGTAAACTCGCCGGATGGCTTGGCTATGCTTATACCAGGATATTGAAAACCATGGAAGACCTCAACAATGGCCTGGAGTTTCCGGCTATCTACGACCGGCCGCACAGCCTGTTTACCAACCTCACCTGGAAGGCTGCCAGCTTTGTCGATATTTCAGCTTCATGGTTTTATATGAGCGGATCAGCATACACTTCCCCGACCGGCTTTATGAGTTTCAACGGCTACACTGTGCCGGTGTATGGTGCCAGAAACAACAGCCGTCTGCCAGACTATCACCGCATGGATGTCTCAATCAGTTTCAGGCTGAATAAACCTGAAAACCGATACAAACACAACATTGTACTGTCGTTCTACAACCTTTATGCACATAAAAATCCATTTGCCTTTGCCTTCAACAAAATCATGAACGACAAGGGGGAGTTTGTCGTACCGTCAGATCTTGACGGATCCTACGAAGTTATCCCAACCAGCATTTCGGTTGCCGGACTGATTCCTGCATTAAATTATACATTCAGATTCTGACAAAACCTGATTCTCTATGATGAAACGAAGAATACTGCTGTACCTGCTTCTGACCGTATCTGTTTTGTCGGGCTGTGAAGAACAGAACGACTGGGCCGGAAACGGGTTGTCAGACAGCAGCATTGTCGTAGAGGGCATGATTACCAGCGAAACTGAATATCAGACGGTGTATCTGACAAAAGTGAGTACCATCCCTGGAATCACTCCTGAGGTGGTAAGCGGAGCAGGGGTACTGGTCAGTTCGCCTGATGAGCTTTACGAATTCACGGAAGATCCGGAGCAACCGGGAACATACCGGTCAAAAATACGCTTTGCAGGAAAGCAGCTGAGGACGTACACCCTGCTGATCAATCACAATAACAATGTCATCACCGCCAAAGCTACCATGCCGGTTGGCAGAGAATTTGTTTTTCTGAGGTATGTAAAACATGGTTCAACCGGTTTATTCAGGTTGGTGTGGGTTGCCAACACCTACAATGCCAACCGGCTTGCGATGTATGAAGTTTTGCTCGACTGGTCGATGGTAGATGGGTATAAGCACCTGCCATACGAAGAGACCCATGCAAGGCTGTTGTATTATACCCTGCCCACTCTGGATGTCAATCAGGTTTTTGCACCGTCCTCTGAAATGGTATTGTTTCCCCCGGGTACCCACATAACGGAAAAACGATACTCAATCACCGAAAGCCATGCTGCTTTTCTGAGGGCATTGCTCTCAGAAACCAACTGGCAGGGCGGGCTTTTCAATGTTGCCTCTGCCAATCTGCCTACCAACCTGAGCAACAATGCACGGGGGTATTTCAGCGCCTGCGCAGTGACCACAAAAACCGACATCGCCAGAACCATACTTCCGCTGTCAAAAGGCAACAATTAACTATTTTAATAACGTGTAATTCAAGTGTTTAAAAAAATAAGTAAAAAAATCAGTTTTCGCATAGGGGTAAACGCGTGTTGAGGTGTAATACTTATGCAACCACACAGAAAGGTTCGCACCAAAGAAAACAACAGAAAAAAAATTAAACTCAATCTCACTATCATGAAAACACTCAAATCAATCCGCACCGCAGCATTTGTTCTTGCTTTGTCAGGTCTGGCACTCACTTCCTGTAAGAAAGACAACCTTGAAGAAGGTAAAAATGATTCAACTTCTATGACTGAACTGTCGAAAGATGAAATCACTGTTGAAGAAATTTCCAATGATGCACTGCAGGATGTTGAAAGCGTGCTGAGTTACAATGGAAGCAGCTACAAATCAACCAGCAACCTGCCCTGCAATGCCACTGTTGACTCTACTTCCGTTGTCAATGATACCATTACCATTTACATCACCTACAACGGATTGTCATGCAATGGCCGCAAGTTCAGAACCGGCCAGGTACAGATCAGAAAGCAGGTCGGCACCCATTGGGGAATGCCCGGAGCCAGTGTTAATGTGAAATACATCAACTTCTCTGTTACCCGCGTACTTACGGGAAAAACCATTGTGATCAACAGCGACAAGACCTTCACCAATGTTACCGGTGGTTTCGTTTACATGCTCGGAAATTTCGGAATCACAACTGTAGTTCACCGG
Source organism: uncultured Bacteroidales bacterium (assembly GCA_937864935.1). Classification (GTDB taxonomy): domain Bacteria; phylum Bacteroidota; class Bacteroidia; order Bacteroidales; family Lentimicrobiaceae; genus Lentimicrobium. Next base: position 2,512 of record CALMDN010000440.1, on the reverse strand, counting down.
GTTAGCGGTCATATGGATATTCTTTTTGACAACGGCACCACCCGTTCGTGGAACGTTGCCCGCCAGCGCACCTATACCGGTACACCCGGAGAGATTGTGCTTACCGTTGACGGATTCGGAACATCGGGCGATTACAGCAATCTGGTTGTGTGGGGAACCAACCGTGCCGGAGAAGAGTTTTACACCCAGATCAATCAATCGGTGGTACACAAAGAGGTCTGCGACGGAAATCCGGTTAGCGGCATCAAGGTTCACCAGATTCCGGGCGTTGAGAAAAGTGCCACCATTACTTTCGGGTACGACAGCAACAACCAGCCTGTAACCAATGGTGATTGCCCGACGCACTACCGCGTTGACTGGCAGAATGGCACCTATACAGGCACCAGTTTCCTTCCCCTTCCCTGATCTTACTTCCGATTCTAATTCAGAGGCTGCCTTACAAAGCAGCCTCTTTTTGTTATTTTCTTTTCCGCGAAGTGATCGTTGCAAAATACCCTGAGGCTTGCACTTACCGTTCAGGTTAGAATGACCAATCAAACTTATCAACTACAATCCTGTTCATTAGGCTAAAAACCGTTATTTTGCATTGAAAAACAGTTAAAATGAAACGAAACCTCCTCCTGTTCCTGCTGATCCATGTTTTGCTTACCGGCTGCCGTGCCAATCCGGAGAAACAGCTGAACAACGGGATCAGTGCAGCATCTGTTATCCGCCTGATTCACAAAGGGAAACCTGTACTTATTCAGGATAAAATCATTACCGGTGACCTTGATTTCACCCGGTCAGGCAATACAGAGGTATTCAGTACATCACAGAAAACAGCCCGGATCAATGGCCCCGTAACCTTTCTGAATTGCATTTTTATGGGAAAGGTCAGCACTGTATCTAACGATGGGAAGATTACAACGACCAGCCATTTCGGCGGAAATGTATCCTTTGAAGCCTGTGACTTCAGGGGTGAAGCGGATTTCAGCAATACCACCATTGAGGGATCTGTGAACTTTACCGGGGCAATATTCAGGGAAAAAGCGATCTTCAACAACGTAACTTTCAGGGGACGGCACAACTATTTCACCGCTTTTGTCAGCGAAAAACATTTCTCGATGCAGGAATCGTTAATATCCGGAGAATCCGATTTCTTTAAAGCCAGGGTAACTGGGAAGATCACTTTTCAGGGCACTGTTTTTACAGGTACGGCAAGGTTCAGCGACATGGACTGCGATGGTAAGAGTGATTTCTCGCTTACCCGCTTCGGGAGTGATGCCCTCTTTACCTATGCCAACTTCGGAAGCGATTTCAGGATGGGCAATGTGGTGGTTTACGGGCGGCTCGACCTGATCAGCGTGCAGTTACTGTCGGCAGCCTGGCTCAGCAACAGCAGCTTTCACGGGGCAGTGAACCTCACAAAGTCTGTTGTCAATGGGAATTTCGACCTCAGTGGCAGTACATTCTTCAATGGTGAACCAATTCAGGATGAATTTGTTGTAAATTCTCCGGGCAGGCTCATCACCGATGGCTCGAAAATTGCTGTTTTCAAAGAATTCCGTAAAGACTGAAGAAAACTTTGTTATAATTTAAATTCAACCCGTTTCCATGAAAAATCTTTTTAAAAAACTGAGTGTGCCCATGTTCCTGATTCCTGTGATGGGCTTGTCAATGTTCACCTTCAACAGCTGTACCAAGGAAGAAATCACCCAGATTCTCAGTGAAATCCTGGTTGAGGCCATGGCCAGCTGGAATGCGGAAGATGAAGAGCTTGATGAGATCCCGCAGGACCTCGACATCAACGACAATACCGGGAGTCTGCCTTCCAGTGTTGACCTGAGCAGCAAGTTTCCACCCATCGGTGACCAGGGCGAGTATGGCACCTGCGTGGCCTGGGCAGTAGGGTATAACCTGAAGACTGCACTCAACGGCATCGACAACCAGTGGACCGCCAGTCAACTAGCACAGGCATCAAACCAAACCAGTCCGAAAGATGTTTTCTGGGCCATCCCCTCTGCCGAGAAGGGCAGCGATTGCAATGGCACTCAGTTTGAGTCGGCCATGAATATGCTGATCACCCGTGGCGGAGCTTCACTTGCAACTGTCCCTTACACCAGCCTCGGCGACTGCAGCCAGACACCCCCATCAGACTGGACTGCGGATGCAGGCAACAACAAACTGACCAATTTCCGTAAGATTGCCGATCAGAGCAATCCGGCTTCCATGACGGTTGAAAACTTCAAGGCCTACCTGGCCGAAGGCCGGCCCATCGCACTCGGAGCAAAACTGGGCGACCGCTTCATGCGCTGGAACAGCGATGCAGTGATCGACTACGACACCTACCTCAATCCAGGGATGCAACATGCCTATCACGCCATGGTTCTGGCAGGTTATGATGACTCAAGAAGTGCATTTAAGGTCATCAATTCATGGGGAAGTACCTGGGGCAATGCCGGTACCGTTTGGGTTGACTACGACTTTTTCCTGAGCAGTTTCTGCTTTGCGGCTTTCGTAGCTCAGAATAAAA
>CALMDN010000439.1 GCA_937864935.1 uncultured Bacteroidales bacterium | reverse complement strand
TAAATTGAGGTAATGGACAGTAGGATAAGATACTGGATTGATTTATCTGACTATGATCTGGAGACTGCTTCGGCTATGCTTCTTAGCAAAAGGTATCTTTAAGTGGGCTTCATGTGCCATCAATCAATTGAAAAGGCATTTAAAGCATATTATACAAAACTGAAGTCAGAAAATGCTCCTTATTCCCATAGCCTGTCTTACATTGCGAAGAAGGGAGAATTTTATGAGTCATTCACAGATATTCAAAAAGAATTCATTGATCAGATTGAGCCATTGAATATTGAGGCAAGGTATCCTTCGCACAAAGAACGATTGTTAAAAAGCCTGAATGATGAAAAATGTGTTTCAATTGTTCAACGGACCAAAGAAATTCAGCAATGGATAAAAGAGAGGCTATAAATAAGGTGAAAGCTTATAAACAATTGCTGAAGACGCATTTCAGCTTTGAAAATGTTTATCTGTTTGGTTCATATGCAAATGATACCTACAGAGAAGATAGTGACATTGATGTAGCGATTATCGTTGATCATATTGATGGAGATTACTTTTCGGTCAATCCGCTTTTATGGCGGTTAAGAAGACAAATTGATGACAGGATTGAACCGATTTTAATTGAAAGAGATTTCGATGATGCTGATTTCTATGGCGAGATCCGGAAACACGGAATCAAGATTACCTGAATCATCGTACCTGACATTCATCAATCCATTCCAACTCATGCTGCGGGAAACATTCGTGGATTGGCACGAAGAAAGCCTGAACAGTCGAATGACACAACCGCCAATAACTTATGATTTGTGCAGGTCAGGTTATTGATTCAGGGAAAACCACAGACAGTGCCCACATTAATAACAAGCCGGGGATAAGCCCCGGCTATACTTTGTGGTTTTTTACTTTTTACTTTTTACTTTAGACTTTAGACTTGTCTTCAGAATATCTTCGGAAACTTCCCGGGTGCATAATCGTGCATTATGTTGTACACCGCATCAAACACATCCTCTGCATTCGGGTTGGAGAAGTAGTCGCCATCGGTGCTGTAAGCGGCCCGGTGTGCACGGCCGGTGATGGTGCGTGGCGGGGCATCCAGGTAAAGGTAGCCGTTCTGCTCCTCCAGTACTTTCTGCATCATGTAAGCAGTCGCCCCACCCGGAACATCTTCGTCGAAGAAGACGATCTTGTTGGTCTTTATCAGCGATTTTACGATGGTATGATCCACATCAAAGGGGATGAGCGACTGAACATCGATCAGTTCGCAGGAAATACCGAACGCTTTCAATTGTTCGGCGGCATCTTCGGCAATTCTCACGCAGGATCCGTAGGTAACCAGGGTGATGTCGGTTCCGGGCTGCAGTACTTCAGGGTATCCGGGTTTGATGCGGTATTCCCCGATGTTCGACGGGCGTTTTTCACGCAGGCGGTATCCGTTGAGCGGTTCGATGATGATGGCCGGTTCATCGGAGGCCAGCATGGTATTGTAAAATCCCGATGCCTGTGTCATGTTGCGGGGGACCAGTACTTTAACACCCCTTACCGAGTTGATTACCATACTGAGCGGCGATCCGGAATGCCAGATGCCTTCGAGCCGGTGCCCCCGGGTACTGATGATCATGGGCGCCTTCTGACCGCCTTTGGTTCTGTATTGCAGGGTGGCCAGGTCATCGCTGATCACCTGGAGTCCATAGAGCAGGTAATCGAAATACTGAATCTCGGCAATGGGCCTGAATCCGCGCATCGCCAGTCCGATCCCCTGCCCGATGATGGTGGCTTCACGGATTCCGGTATCGAAGATCCGGTGTTCGCCGAACTTTTCCTGCAGGCCTTCCCAGGTCTGGTTTACCCCGCCGATCTTTCCAACGTCTTCACCAAAGACCACCAGCTGCGGGTATTTGGTCATGAGGGCGTCGAAGTTGTCGCGCAGGATCTCCCTTCCGGGAACCATCACCGATTTTTCATCAAACACCGGCTCCACCGCTTCAATGTTGCTTACCCGCTGAGGCGAATGACTGTAGAGGTAGGAGTTGTACCTGCCGGCATTGTCCTGCATTTCGTTTTCAAGCCAGCGCGTCACATTTACCTTGAGCGAATTGGCTGGGTTGCTGCAGGAGTCGCAGATAAGGCGGAGTATTTTCCTTGACGATGAGATGATGTCCTTGCGGATGGGTTCGGCGATAAGGCGAAGGTCTTCCTTAATGGATTCAATTTTCTTCGTTTTGGCACAATCGCAGGTGGTTACGTCGGCCATCTTCAGAAACTCATCACGCTGGGCTTTTACAGGGTTCTGGTAGTTGTTCCAGGCTGTTTTGCGGGCCTGTTTTACCCGTTCAGCTGCTTCCTGTTCAATGTTATCTAGCTCTCCGGCGGTGGCAATGCCTTCGCTGAGTATCCAGTTCCTCATCTGGCTGAGGCAGTCGTATTCCTTTTCCCATTCGAGCCGTTCTTTCGATTTGTAGCGCTCGTGCGATCCGCTGGTGGAATGTCCCTGGGGTTGGGTAAGCTCTGTAATGTGAAACAGCACCGGTGCCTGATTCTTCCGGCAATAGCCGATGCCTTCGCGGTAAATCTTAATCAGTTCGGGATAATCCCAGCCTTTGGCTTTAAAAATTCGGTAACCCGGATTGTTTTCATCGGCTTCGAAGCCTTTCAGGATTTCTGAAATGCTTTGCTTGGTTGTCTGATATTTGTTGGGAACAGAGATTCCCCAGCCATCGTCCCACACCGAGATGGCCATGGGCACCTGCAGCACACCGGCTGCATTGATGGTTTCAAAGAAATGGCCTTCTGAAGTAGATGCATCCCCGATGGTGCCAAAAGCCACTTCCTGACCCTTATCGGAAAATCCGGGGGTGATGTGCCGGTTGTCGGGGTGACTGAAAAGTTTGGATGCCAGTGCCAGTCCGAGCAGACGGGGCATCTGGCCTGCAGTAGGGGAGATGTCGGCCGAGCTGTTCTTCTGAGCGGTAAGGTCTTTCCACTGGCCCTGTTTGTCGAGGCTTCGGGTTGCGAAATGGTTGTTCATTACCCTTCCTGCGGTCCCCGGGTTGAAATTTTCGTCGGTATCGCCATAAATCTGGGCAAAAAACTCTTCCAGGCTCATCATTCCGGCTGCCATCATAAAGGTCTGGTCGCGATAATAGCCTGAGCGCCAGTCACCTTCCTGAAAAACCTTAGCCATGGCCAGTTGGGGTACCTCTTTCCCATCTCCGAAAATACCGAATTTGCCCTTTCCCGTGAGTACTTCACGTCTGCCCGTGAGACTCGCCTGACGGCTTTCGAAGGCAATGCGGTAATCGTTCAGAATTTCTGCAACATCGGGAAGGAATGAATTGTCAACGCTGGGGTTTTTACTGGTTTTAACGGCCATGGTACTGGATTTTAATATCATTGAGATAAAGGTTTACCTAAGAAAAACAGCTGATGTCTGTCTGCATGGTGCTCAACATAGGTTTAACAAAGATGAGGAATATTGGTTCAGCAAACAATGCTGTTCAGCGGGTTTTTTCAGGCAGGAAACCGGCAGTTGATCCCGGATATCTCGGCACCTGACTGTGCATAAAAACCATTTGTAGGTATCCGGGATGGTTCTCCGGATCAGTGCTTGTGTTTCCAGGTGAGTCCGCAGGCGTTCACGCGCCGGGCGATGAGGTAATGCGGGGTGGTTTCAAGGTACTCTTTGGTTATGCCACAGATAAAGATGAGTTCATCGATGTCTTCGTCGGTTTCGCAACCGAAACGGTGGACAAAAATTTCTCTGGTAATGATGTCCAGCAACTGCTTGCGGAGTTCAATCCTGTCGTTGATGGCCTGCATTTTGCGCAGTTCTTTGGCCTCCTTGCTGAAGGCATTGTACAGCAGGGTAAAGGGGCCGGGCATCAGTAAACCGCCTTCCGGATTCTGGTAGCTGCGGCGGAAGGGATCGGTAGGCAGCTGCAATCGCTCTATGGCAGCCAGTTCAGGGGTTTTAAGGGTGAGAAACTCCTGGCGGAATTCCCGGTAGGTTGCAGGATAGGGGCGGATGGTGGTTTCCCTGAGCATAAGGGTGTCAGCAACAAGGGTGACATTCAGCGAATAGGAACTGGCGGTCAGGTTACCCGGAATCTTCATATAGTAAGGCTTGTAACCGATCATACTGACCTTGAGGGAGTCGTTTTCGGCCAGCACAATGAAGAAAGAACCCTTTGCATCGCTGAAGGTCCCGTAATGCCGGGTAACATTCATGGCATGGGCCCCAACCAGTTGTTCACCTTTCAGGTTCCATACGTGCCCGTTGATCATCACGTAAGCCTGTGCCAGCAGGCCGGCTGCCGGCATCATCAGCATCAACAGAAACAACAGAAAACCCCTGGTACGCATCTCCTTTGTTAAAGTGCAAAAGTACAACCTAAACCTGAGCAAAGCCGTTAATATTTGTTAAGAGCAAAGCAGTTCGCCTCGCCGGAAGTCCCGGATTTCGTGTATTCCGGGATTTTCTGTAAAGGTAATCGAATGATTTATTAAACAAAATGAACCCAAATACTGTTTAATCCGCAATTCAATCATCAAGCGTTAAACAAAAACAAAAAAGAAAAATGACAGGATTATTTAAATTCTCAGGCTTATTGATCATTGCTGCAAGCATTGCAGCCTGTGGCGGCCCCCAGGGCGATAAAGCACAAACCGGAGATGCTCAGGAAGTGTCTGCAACAACCGGAGATGTTACCATGAAAGTTGATGCTGCTGCTTCATCCATTGAATGGGTAGGTGCGAAACCAACCGGCGAACACAATGGAACCATCAGCATTTCAGAAGGTGACCTGATGCTGAAAGACGGAAATGTAGTGGGAGGAAAATTTGTAATCGATATGAACTCCATCGTGAACAAGGACCTTACCAGTGCCGAAGACAACGGGAAACTGGTGGGCCACCTCAAATCACCCGATTTCTTTGATACCGAAAAATACCCGACAGCCGTTTTTGAAATCACTGCTGCTGCAGCTGTAAGCGGTAACCCGGATGCTACCCACAACATCACCGGAAACCTTACCATGAAGGATGCAACCAAAAGCATCACGTTCCCGGCAAAAGTTTCGATTGTGGACAACAAGCTGACAGCTTCAACTCCGGCTTTCCTGATCGACCGCACCCAGTGGAATGTTCAGTACGGTTCAAAGACCATCTTCGATAACCTGAAAGACAAGTTTATCAACGACGAAATTTCCCTGAAAATCAACCTGGTTGCAGGGATGTAAGGCATTGTTTGTGTGAAGAAAAGGGCCACCGGAAACGGTGGCTTTTTTTTGGCCTTGTGAGTACGATGCTTCAGTAATTCTCAGCGAGTATCTCAAAATATGCCTGAGGATGCTCGCAACCCGGGCAGTTCTTCAGTGCACGCTCACTTTCATAAATCAGCCCGCATTTGCGGCAGATCCATTTTACTTTTTTATCTCTTTTGAAAACGATGCCTTCTTCAATATTGAAGATCAGTTTTTCGTACCGCTCCTGGTAGAAGCTTTTGATTCGCCTGAAAAGCTTGAGCTTGGTGGCAGCCTGTTTAAATCCCTCTTCCCAGGCTATGCGTTCAAATTCCTCAAATAAGCCGTCAGCCTCTTCTTTTTCAGCAGCAGCCACTTCCCTGAGGCACTGCATTGTATCTCCGATTCCTTTCGAACTGAAAGGAAGGCTGATTTCGATATTGCTGTCCTCGAGGAATTTGTAAAGTGTTTTGGTGTGGGAGCGCTTCTGCTCAGCCACCTCAAGAAAAATGGCTGAGATCTGCTCATAACCATCGCGTTTGGCCTGTTTTGCATAGATTTCGCATCTTCTGATGTTGGCCGATTCAATCATATAAGCCCTGGCAAGATTGGCTTCGGTTTTGCTGCCTGACCATGTTGTCATAGTTGTACAGTGTTGAGTTCAGGTAAAGATAAAGAAACAAACCGAAACAAAAAAACCACCGCGGTGGCGGTGGCTTTCTGTGTGCGCTGAAGGATGTCTATTTCTCAATCCAGGCGGTGATTTTTTCTGAATCCGGGCTTTCACGCGGGCTGGCATAATCAACCAGGTTGCCATTTTCATCGATCATAAACTTCTGAAAATTCCAGCTGACTTCGGCGTCCAGCTTTCCGTTTTCCGATTTTTCGGTAAGCCATTTGTAGATGGGGTCAATGTCTTTGCCTTTAACCGATATTTTTGACATCATCGGGAAACTTACGCCATAATTGAGTTCGCAAAAAGCTTTGATTTCTTCGTTGGTACCGGGCTCCTGGCTCAGGAAGTTGTTGGCCGGAAATCCGATGATCACAAAGTTGCGGTCCCTGTATTTGTCGTAAAGTGCTTCAAGTTCTTTGTACTGTGGCGTTAGTCCGCACTTTGAAGCGGTGTTTACCACCAGCACCTTTTTACCTTTTAAGGAAGAAAGGTCAAATTCTTTTCCGTCGATGGTTTTGGTTTTGAAGCTGTGAAAGTTTTTCTGGGCCGAAACCATTCCGGTGAGCATGACAGTCATGATGAGTATGAGGCTGAGATTTTTCATTTTTCTGTTTAAAGTTTTGTACTCTCTAAACGCTTGTCGGCTGTGGTTTGTTCAATTTTCAGGTTTGAAAACTAAACAGTTTTTTAAGGCAAAAGCCCTATTTTTGCCGGATGCTGAAATTGCTTCGTCTGGTTACCGGAAAAACCATTCCCGCCGGTCTGTTGCCGGAAGAGCGGAGAACCTTCAGGCTGCATCTTGGCTATACCCTGCTTGATAATTTCGTGGCTGGTGTACTCACCCTGAACGAATTTGTTTTTCTGCGCAGCTTACAGGGAACCTCTTATCAGCTGAGTTTCCTTTTTCAGTTTTCGGTACTGGTATTTATTTTCCTGATTTTTATTTCGGAGTGGCTGAAGAGGGTCCCGAACAAACAGAAGCTTATTCGTTGGGTTGGCATAGCCACGCGGGCACCACTCGCTGTGCTGCTGTTTTTTCCGCGATCCGCGGAAACCATGAATGCATCATCGGTTTACCATTATATTTTTCTGCTGATTTTTCTCATTTACTATCTGGGTAACCCGGTTATTTTTCCAACCATCAATCTCTTTCTCAAGAGCAGTTACCGGCACGAAAACTTTGGCCACCTGTACAGCCGGGCAACACTTTACGGCAAGGTGCTGATGCTGGTGACGGCATTCCTTTACGGGCTGGTTCTCGATTACGATCCGTTTGCCTTTACCTGGGTTTTTGCCCTGGCAGGGGTGGCCGGTGTTGTTTCGGTGGTATTGCTTTCAAAAGTCAGGTACCACGAGCCGGAACGTGAAATCAGAATGGGAGGATTTCTGCAATCCGTTAGGGATTCAGTAAACGGGATGCGACGCATTATGAAAAACAATGTTCCTTTCAGGCACTTCGAAATGGGCTTTCTCTTCTATGGATTTGCTTTCATGAGCACCGTAACGGTGATGACCATCTTTTTCGAAAAGCAGCTGGGGCTAAACTACCTGAGCGTTGCAACCTATAAAAATGCCTACAACATCCTGGCACTTTTTCTTATTCCTGTATTCGGGAGGGTGCTCGGGAAAATCGATCCCAGAATGTTCGCTGCCTTTACCTTTGCCTCCATCATGCTGTACCTCCTCAGCCTGGTCCTGACCTGGTATTTCCCTCAGCACGTTGAGATTGGCAGGTTCAGGCTGTTTTATGCCATGATACCCTTTGTATTGTTCCACAGTGTTTTTGCAGCGACCATGTCTTTGTTGTGGAGTATCGGTTCAGCCTATTTCTGTAAGCCCCACGAAGCAGGGGAGTACCAGTCGGTGCACCTGTTCCTTACCGCTACCCGGGCTGTTTTCGCCCCGTTGCTGGGGGTGTTGTTTTATGAACTGTATGGTTTTGTCTTTACCTTCAGCCTGGGCGCTTTCTCCTTGCTGATCGCCATCGTGATCATGTTCTGGTCGTACCGGAGGGAAAGGGTTTAATTTCGGATT
>CALMDN010000438.1 GCA_937864935.1 uncultured Bacteroidales bacterium | reverse complement strand
CTGAACGAAGCCCGCCAGAGTATCGAAACCGTCTACAACATCCGGAACCTTAAACCGGTTGGACTGAAGGGCGAATATCATCCGATACTTAACTCACTGCAAATCATAAATATCTAGCAATTCCAAACAAAAAAAATCAATAAATATGAGCGAATCAATCAACATCGGTGTAATCGGACTCGGATACGTCGGATTGCCTCTGGCGGTGGAATTTGGAAAGAAATTCACAGTCATGGGATTTGATATTAATAAGCATCGCATTAAAGAACTGGAAAACGGCCACGACCGTACTCTTGAAACCTCTGACGAAGACCTGAAAGCTGCCGTTCATCTGAAATATACTTCAAGCCTCGACGACCTCAAAAGTTGCAATTATTATATTGTAACGGTTCCCACCCCTATTGACAAACACAAACGCCCTGACCTTACCCCCCTGATCAAAGCATCAGAATCGGTTGGTAAAGTTCTGAGCAAAGGAGACATTGTTATTTTTGAGTCTACTGTTTATCCGGGTGCCACTGAGGAAGAGTGTGTTCCTGTGCTCGAAAAATTCAGCGGACTCCGGTTCAATGAAGATTTTTATTGTGGATACTCTCCCGAGAGAATAAACCCCGGTGATAAGGTTCACACGGTAACCAAAATTCTTAAGGTTACTTCGGGCTCAACCCCCGAAATTGCTGTGAAGGTTGACAATCTTTATAAAAGTATCATTACTGCCGGCACTTACATGGCTTCAAGCCTGAAGGTTGCCGAAGCTGCCAAGGTAATTGAAAACTCACAGCGCGACATCAACATTGCCTTTGTCAATGAACTGGCACTGATCTTTAACAAGATCGGAATCGACACCCACGAAGTACTTGCCGCTGCCGGTACCAAGTGGAACTTCCTTAAGTTCTTCCCTGGTCTCGTAGGTGGTCACTGCATCGGTGTTGACCCCTATTACCTCACCCACAAAGCCCAGGAAGTAGGCTACAACCCTGAAATCATCCTGGCAGGCCGCCGCCTGAACGACAACATGGGCTTTTATGTTGCCAACAGGGTAATCAAAAGAATGATCCAGAAAGGCCATACCATTGCCGGAAGCAGGGTACTTGTGCTGGGGATCACCTTCAAGGAAAACTGCCCTGACATCAGAAATTCGAGGGTGGTAGATGTTGTGGCCGAATTTAAGGAGTACTCCTGCGAAGTTGATGTGTTCGATCCATGGGCTGACCCTGAGGAAGTAAAGCATGAATATGGCCTGGCCATGATTGACAAACCCGGCACCGGTTACGATGCAGTGGTGCTGGCCGTTGCCCACAACGAATTCAAAACCATGGATGTAAAAGCAATGGGCAGGGCAGATGCCGTTGTATACGATCTGAAAGGCCTGCTCGACAAATCAATGGTTGACGAAAGGCTGTAACCCTGGCTTCAAAACCTGTAACAGGTTCGTAATCTTCGGATTACGAACCTGTTACTTTTTATGAAGTTACACAGTTTCTGCGATCACCTTCATTGCCGGCGGATGATGCAGGTGCCTTTTTACCGCGCATAAACCAGCAGAGTTTACCACAGCATCTCTGTATTTCTCAGGAAAAGATGCCGGAAGCTTGATTATGATATCAATATGGGTAATCAGATGTGTGGCAGGATCGAATTTCATCTCCTGCTCAAGACTGATTCCATCGGTGGGTATCCCCCGCTGATCGCAGAACGATTTCACATAGATTCCCGCACAGGTACCCAGGGAAGCCAGAAACAGGTCAAACGGAGCCGGGGCACTCCCCTCACCTCCTCCCCTAACCGGCTGATCGGTAACGATACGGTGACCATTGTGTTCTGCAATTACTTTTTTAGATCCTTCAAAAGTTATTTTCATATGATAAAGTTTGGTGGTATAATTAACATTTCCATGGACTGAAGCAGGCGAACATGCTATATAAATGTTACGCTTACCTCTTTCAGGAACTTCTCTTCGAGCAGGCGGGCTATCCTTTTAACAACAGTTCTCCTTATCTCCAGTTCAACCGGAAGACTGGGATCCTGATGGGCAATGTTAATGCGGGTACCGATTACAAAATGAATCTCATCACTTTCGATCAGCATTTTAACTATA
>CALMDN010000437.1 GCA_937864935.1 uncultured Bacteroidales bacterium | reverse complement strand
CTCATCCCCGGCTCGGGCAGATTCTTTGTACTTGCCTGCTTTATCACTCTGACCAAAAAAGGGACCGACAACCAGCTGGATAAAATTCAGTAAGGCGAGTTCAGAAGTTCATCACACCAAAGCAATGAATGCAAATCCATCAAATAAAAACCAATCAAAAAACCCGTTTTATGAAAACAACACTGATTACCCTGTTTTTTGCACTGACCACCGTTGCAGCCATGTCACAAAAAGAGGCCTACTACCAGGCCATGGGCGAAAACCTCGGCAAATACGCTTCCTGCAGATCCATCGATGATTTCAGGGACCTTGGCAATGCTTTCTCAAGAATCGCTGAGACCGAGAAAAACGAATGGCTTCCGGCTTATTACCATGCCCACTGTTACATTATCATGAGCTTTATGGAACAGACCGACCCGAAAAAGAAAGATGCCTACCTGGATGTGGCTGAACAATCAATCAACCGCCTAACAGAAATGGCACCGGGAGAAGCCGATGTGGCTGCCCTGCAGGCCATGTTTTACTCTGCCCGCCTGGTGGTAAATCCCATGGAGAGGGGTCAGCAATACGGAATGCTTTCAGGGCAGGCCACCGGCAAGGCCATGGGCATCGATCCTGCCAATCCGCGGGCAAGGCTGATCAAGCTCCAGAACGACATGGGAACGGCACAGTTCTATGGAAAAGATGTGTCAGTATACTGTGAGCAGGCCCGCGCCCTGGTTTCAACCTGGGATAACTTCAAACCGGCTTCTCCCCTGCACCCCAACTGGGGAAAAGACCAGGCTGAAGGAATCGTGAAAACCTGTAAATAGGGTTGCTGTTGGTAAAGGTTGGCAACTGCTGACCGTTGTCAACCTTTACCTCTGATTGTAAATTTTGCTACATTTACTGTTGTTGTTAAACGTTTACCATTCTGCTATGTCCTTTTTCAGAAAAATCATACACCCGCTTACTATAGGGCAGTTTCTGCTGGCAAATCTCCTGCTTTCAGCAATTATTGCCTTTTTCTTTATACGGGGCACTTACAACGATCCGGTCAGAATCCTGATAGGCCTGGGATGGTCATACTCCATCTGTTTTACCCAATGGACCGGCCCGCTGGTGATCAACCACTTCCTCGATAAACGCTATCAGTGGCTTACTGCACCCGTTAAGCGAACCATCATCGAAATCATCAGCATGTTGTTGTGGTCGGTGAGTGCCTTTGTGCTGGTTCAGTTTATCATGTATTACCTGGTGCTCGGAATCAGGCCCCAGGATGCCATCAGCTCCATTTCGGGGTCCATCCTGATTACCTTTCTGATTTCGTTGTTTATCTCACTGACATTCACAGCGGTAGGATTTTTCAAGGCCTGGAGGCGTTCTGTACTCAGGGAGGCGGAACTCAATGCACAGATGATGTCGTACAAATATGAGTCGCTCCGCAATCAGATCAATCCCCACTTTCTGTTCAACAGTTTCAATGTGCTGAGCGATCTGGTGTATGCCGATCAGGCCCAGGCGGTGAAGTTTATCAGGCAGATGAGTGATTTGTTCAGGTATATACTCGACAATCGTGACAAAGAGCTGGTCGGCCTCAGGGAGGAGCTGGCTTTTCTCAACGCTTACCTGTATCTGCTGAAAACCCGGTTTGACGACAAAATATCCGTTGACATCCGTCTCGAACCCGAGCCTGGGCAGTTCATTGTGCCCATGACGCTTCAGCTGCTGGTGGAAAATGCCGTTAAACACAACGAAGTATCGGCCAGGTATCCCCTGAACATCAGCATTTCGCGAAAAGGCGACTACATTGAAGTGAAAAATGAGCTCCGGAAGAAAGAGATAGCCGACGATTCAACCAAAACCGGCCTGAAGAATATTTCACAGCAATTTGGCTTTTTTACCGAAAGAAAGCTGGAATTCAGTGAACAGTACGGTAGCTTTGTAGTGAAAGTTCCCATCATTGAAGAAACGGATAAATGAAAGTACTGATTATCGAAGATGAGCAACGGGCGGCCAGTCACCTTGAACGCCTGCTGAAGAAGGCAGCACCGGAGATGGAAGTAAGCGCTATCCTTGAATCGGTGCGCGATGCCGTTGAATACCTGGGAGCAGGCAATATGCCCGACCTGATTTTCTCAGATATCCAGCTCTCCGATGGCATCAGTTTCGACATTTACACCCGGGTAAAGGTAAGCTGCCCCATCATCTTTACCACCGCCTGGGATCATTACACGATGGAGGCTTTCAGCACCAACGGCATCGATTACCTGCTGAAACCTATCGAAGAGGAGCGTTTGCTCAAAGCCATCCACAAAGCAGAGCAACTCTCAGTTCATCCGATGCTGGAGAAGATTATGCAACTGGCCGGGACAAAGGTGAGTAAAAGCTACAAAACAAGGTTTATCGTTAAAATCGGAGATAAGATCAAAACCATCCCGACCGAAGAGATACTTCTTTTCTACAGCCTTGAAAAAGCCACCTACCTGCTGACCACAGCAAACCGCAGCTATTGCATCGACTATGCCCTCGATCAGCTTGAAACCATGCTCGACCCTGACCTTTTCTTCAGGATGAACCGAAAGTACATTGTATCTGTGAAAGCCTGCTCAAACATCACTGCATGGTCGAACAGCCGTTTGAAAATACAGATCGACGGGCTCAAAGACCACGAACTGATCGTGGCACGTGAAAGGGTGCAGGATTTCAGGGAGTGGCTCGACCGTTAAGGGCCGGTTTCAGATACGGGCAAGGTCGACGGTAAAGTGCCGCATTATCGGAGCCTCGTTCACAATCTTCAGTCCGCTGGTGATGGTATTGCTGCGTTCATACACATTGGCCAGGGCAGTGGCTACATAATCCATGTGGTTGTTGGTGTAAACCCTGCGCGGAATTGCCAGCCGGAGCAGTTCGAGGGCCGGGAACCTGTTTTCACGGGTTTCGGGATCGCGGTCGGCAAGCAAGGCACCGATTTCCACCCCGCGTACGCCCGCTTCCAGATAAAGCTCCACCACCAGCATCTGCGCCTGGAAGTGCTCTTTGGGCAACTGGGGCAGAAAACGTTTGGCATCCACAAAAACCGCATGACCACCAATGGGCTGCTGAACCGGAACACCAAATTCAATCAGCCGGTGGCCGAGGTATTCCACCTGGCTGATCCGGGTTTTCAGGTATTCAAAATCGGTTCCTTCATGCAGTCCCTGGGCCAGGGCATTCATATCCCTGCCCGACATACCCCCGTAGGTGACATATCCTTCGAACATGATGTTGAACACCGAGGCTTTTTCAAACAGCTCACGGCTGCGCAGGCCGATAAAACCACCCATATTCACGATCGCATCCTTTTTACTGCTCATCGTCATCGCATCGGCATAGCTGAACATCTCGAGAACAATCTCCCTGATGCTTCTGTGCTCATACCCGGCTTCTCTGGTTTTGATAAAATAGGCATTCTCTGCAAACCTGGCGGAGTCAAACAATACCATAACTCCATATTTATCAGCCAGTTGCCTGACGCCCTTCAGGTTCTCCATCGAAACAGGCTGTCCGCCCGATGAATTACAGGTAACGGTAACCACAATCAGCGGAATGATCTCACGCGGATTTGACTTCAGCACATCTTCAAGTTTATTCAGGTCAAGGTTCCCTTTAAAAGGATGGTAAACAGCCGTATTGAAAGCCTCTTTGATGGTGCAGTCAACAGCCTTTGCCTTGCGGAACTCAATATGCCCCTTGGTGGTGTCGAAATGGGAGTTGCCCGGAACGATATCGCCGGCCTTCACCAGCGCCGAAAACAGAACATTCTCTGCTGCCCTTCCCTGATGGGTGGGCAAAAAATACTCAAATCCGAGCAGGTCACGGATGGCATCCTTCATCTTGAAATAAGAAGATGCACCCGCATAACTCTCATCGCCCAGCATCATTTCGCTCCACTGACGGTCGCTCATGGCCCCGGTTCCGGAATCGGTGAGCAGGTCAATGAAAACCTGGTTACTGCGCAGTTTGAAAACATTGTAATTGGCTTCCTTTATCCATTGCTCCCGCTCGGCACGGGTGCTCTGACGGATAGGTTCAACCATTTTGATTTTATAGGATTCGGCGAAGGGTAATTCCATGACAAGAAATCTGTTAAATGAATAAAAGAAAAAAACAGGGGATAATAAATGAAGCGGGGGGATCAGAACGGGTATTCGTCCCTGTTTTTAATATTACGGAATATGGTCTTGGCAGTTAGCCTGAGTACATATGGTGAGTACATATTCTGTCTTTGAAACCGGTCAAATGTAAGGCATTTTTTAAAAAAGCAAGGGATTTTTACAATTATTTCATGGACAGTTTACGCATTCAGGGTTCATTCACCGGAAACAGGCACAGACGTAAAACACATAAATACATTTAGTTATTTCTATATCAGTTCGTTAGCTGTCCTTTTCCGGTCAGGGGTTTTCTCACACCATGGGTGGTTTCACAGCTCAGATCAAATTTCTATCTTTGCACCATGGCAAACAACGAAGAACTTTTCAAAAAAATTATTTCCCATGCCAAAGAGTATGGGTTTGTATTTCAGAGCAGTGAAATATACGATGGCCTGAGTGCCGTTTACGATTACGGTCAGAACGGTGTGGAGCTTAAAAACAACATCAAGGATTACTGGTGGAAAGCCATGGTTCGCTACCATGAAAACATCGTGGGCATTGACTCCGCGATTTTTATGCATCCGACCATCTGGAAAGCATCCGGACACGTGGATGCCTTCAACGATCCGATGATTGACAACAAGGACTCGAAAAAACGCTACCGTGCCGATGTGCTGGTTGAGGAATTTGTGGCCAAAACCGAGGATAAAATTGCCAAAGAGATAGAAAAAGCAGCCAAACGTTTTGGCGAAGCCTTTGATGAAACACAGTACAGGGCTACCAATCCGAGGGTTCTTGAATATCAGGCGAAGATTGATTCTGCCAAAAACAGATTATACAAAGGCTTGGAAAACAACGACCTGGCAGATGTTAAAAAACTCATCGAAGACCTTGAAATTGTGTGTCCGATATCCGGCTCACGCAACTGGACGGAAGTAAGGCAGTTTAACCTGATGTTTTCCACCCAGATGGGATCGGTGAGCGACGATTCCAACACCATCTACCTTCGTCCCGAAACGGCCCAGGGCATTTTTGTCAATTTCCTGAATGTGATGAAAACCGGCCGCATGAAAATCCCTTTCGGCATTGCGCAGATCGGCAAGGCATTCAGAAATGAGATTGTGGCCCGTCAGTTTATTTTCCGCATGCGCGAATTTGAGCAGATGGAGATGCAGTTTTTTGTAAAGCCCGGCACCGAACTCGACTGGTTTGAGTCGTGGAAACAGGAGCGCCGCAACTGGCACCTCTCCCTGGGGATCCCGGCTGAATATTACCGTTTTCACGATCATGAGAAGCTGGCCCATTATGCCAATGCTGCCAGCGATATTGAGTTTAATTTCCCCATTGGTTTCAAGGAGCTTGAAGGCATTCACTCCCGCACCGATTTCGACCTTGGCGCCCATCAGAAATATTCGGGTAAAAAAATCACCTATTTCGATCCCGAGCTGAACGAAAGTTATGTTCCTTACGTGGTGGAAACCTCCATCGGCCTCGACCGCACTTTCCTGGCCATGATGAGCTATGCTTACACCGAAGAGAAGCTCGACGACGGCTCTGAACGCGTGGTTATGAAACTGCCGCCGGTACTGGCCCCCGTTAAGGCAGCCGTTCTGCCGCTGGTCGCCAAAGACGGCCTTCCTGAGAAAGCCCGGCAGATTATGGACGTGCTGAAGTTTGAATTCAACTGCCAGTACGACGAAAAAGACTCCATCGGCAAGCGTTACCGCCGTCAGGATGCCATTGGCACCCCATACTGCATTACCGTGGATCATCAGACCCTGGACGACGGAACAGTAACCATACGTGAACGGGATACCATGCAGCAGGAGCGGGTAGATACCGGCAGACTGGAGGAGATCATCAGAACCAGGCTGAAGCCGGTCAACGTGTAACATTCCTGACCTGAAAAAAGCCCTGCTGAAAAGATCAGCAGGGCTTTTTTTTCAGCAGTAAAAGTTTCCCGGGGTTCCGTAACGGGGAGGTTCAGCCTCCCCAATAGATGGTAAAACTGCTTCTTAAACAGGATCATCAGCAACACCACTATGGCAATGGATGAATCGGCGATGTTGAAAACCGGCCTGATAATAAATTGTGGCCAGGCGCAAAGGGTAAAGCACTTATCGTTGCATTTGCACTAT
>CALMDN010000436.1 GCA_937864935.1 uncultured Bacteroidales bacterium | reverse complement strand
CGACCCCGATGTATTGCTCTTTGTTGAGAGCGGTGCAGTAACAAAACGACTTCAGGAACTTTACGAACCCCATATAAAAATCAAGGGTATTGACAGCCTTTTTGAAATTCACAGACATTTATTTCAAGACATTTACGTTTGGGCAGGCAAAAAGCGGACAGTTGAAATTAGCAAGGATGGTAAGCAGTTCTTCCCTACTTCGCATTTTGACAACGCATTCAGATACATTGATCAGTTAATCGCAGAGTTCAATAATATCCCGGCAGACAATAAAAAAATGCTAGCCGATAAATTGGCGGAAATTTTAGATAACGTCAACTATTTACACCCATTCAGAGAAGGAAACGGACGAACACAAAGAGAGTTTTTAAGACTGTTGGCTTTAGAAAGAGGCTTGACACTAAATCTCAACCCGCCCGACAACAAAAGTGTTTACGAACGATATATGAAAGGAACAATGGAAAGTGACGTGAAAACGTTGACAGAATTGATTTTTGAACTAATTGCTACGAATTAAAAATCAATAGTGTCCGGGGAAAATATTTGGGTTCCTTGAACTGATTGATAATACTGGATTACAGCCACTATACAAAACAGGTACCTTACTTTCTTCTTTTGACTCCGGCACATGAAATCACCATCCTGTCTGCCTGTTTCATCCGGACAGGAAGTGCCAACATATTTATCTGATTTATAGCGATTCCTGCCTGTCTGCTCAGGCAGACAGGTTGGTTTCCAGATAGTATCGGGATGGAGTTTTGGTGTCAAGGTTTCTTTTACTTTAACCGGACAACAATGATTCACCCCCATTTTGCCGGCAAAGTTGTTTTTGGCAGAACCCGATTACCTCCTGGTACAGTTTTGTTTTTCAGTAAGAATATTATCCTGAATTTTTCTGATTAGATATCCTGTATCCGCTGGTGATTTTTGCTATTGCCATCAGCAACTCAAACCGCCGGAACCGTAAACCTGAACGTACTCCCGCTTCCCTGAGGGCTCTCCGCGAAGATGCTCCCGCCATTGGCTTCCACAAATTCGCGGCAGAGCATCAGCCCCAGCCCGCTGCCCTTTTCGCCGGAGGTTCCCTGCGTGGTATAATTGATGTCGGTGAAAACGGAGGCAAGCCGCTCTGGGGGAATGCCGACTCCCGTGTCCATAACACTGATTTCAGCCAGGCTGCCGGTGAGTGTATGGCCGATGATAATGCTGCCCCCCGGAGTGGAGAATTTTACGGCATTGGAGATCAGGTTGCGCATTACCAGTGAAATCATTCCCTTGTCAGCATAAATGTTCAGTTGCGGAGGCAGCTTTTGGATGATCTCCAGTTGTTTCTCGCGGATGCTGTGGCTGTATAGTTTCAGGATGCCAGAGGTGACCACGGAGAGGTTGAATTTCTCCTTTTTGAGTACGGCACCCCTGAGGTTGCTGCGCGACCAGTTGAGCAGGTTCTCAAGCAGCTCGCCCGTGAGGAAAACCTGGTTGTAAAGCGCCGGAAGCATGGTATTGAACTCCTGATGGCTCAGATCGCCGGAACGGTAGTATTTCAGCAGGCCTTCGAGGTTGGCCAGCGGGCTCTTCAGGTCGTGCGAAACAATCGAAAAAAGCTTGTCTTTGGTCGCATTCACCCGGCTGAGTTCATCGGCAACCTGCTGCAGCCGGGCATTCTGCTCTTCGAGGCGCGATTGCTGCTGCGCTATGATGTGGTCTTTCCTGAACCTCAGCAGGTGATTTCTCCACAGGGTGATCGATAAAAACCATCCGATGGCCATGGCCGTCAGTCCGTTTACCAGGTTCGAGAGTATCACATCGTCGTCAATCTGATAAATGTTTATGAACACCACCAGGGTAACAAAGGAGACCAGAAAATAAACAGCCGACCAGAAGGGTGACATAATCAGGATAATGGCCGAGAGCAGGCTCACAATCAGGTAAGGGGTGATGGCATTGGTAATCAGCTGGTCAAAACCGGCAATAACGGCTCCCATAACCAGGATGATGAGATAAAGAAAATGGGGAATGGCAACCGAGAATTCAGGATATTTTTTCCTGTTGTTTTTTACAACAACAGCAAAGGTCCCGATCACAAGAAACAAAACTGAAAGCAAGGAGTGAGAAAAAATCAGGTTCAGGCGCCATACACGCTCCACACCGGTGGAAGCCCCAAGGTTCCAGGTAAACAGGGCAATGTGGCTGAGGGTTACCGGCAATCCCAGATAGAGCAGGTAAACCAGCCTGCCCAGGTTGATGTTCAGGATTTCACTATCCCCCTCCTTTTTCTCCCCGGGAAGAAAAAAGAAGTCAGAATGCCTGAAGGACAGAAAATTGCTCCTTTGTTTAACCATATTGAACAAGCGGTACTGAGGTAAAACCGGAAAAAAAGCAATTACCTGAGTTGGTTTTTACTTCCTGTCATAAAGAGTTCAAAGCTAAGAAATTCCACGATAAATCAACAATCCGGTACTGTTTAACTGACAAATTGATTTTATAATCTGAAGATTTTTTCCTGGCGGTAACCCGGATTGCAGTAACTTCTTTCCTGAACGTTGATTTTGCCCCCTTTAAAGGATTATCTTTGTAGAAAAAAGATGACAGATAAAACACCTGTTTCAGGGCCGGATAAATCGGTTCTCAAACTTGTAAATGCATATAAAATTCCTTCAGTGCCGGGCTCGGTCTGGCAACTGTTGAATACCCTGATCCCTTACATCGCACTCTGGGCAGGCATGATCTACCTTTCCGCTGTTTCTTACTGGCTGGTACTCCCCCTGATGCTTCTTGCTTCGGGTTTTACCGTAAGGTTGTTTATCATCTTCCACGATTGCGGTCACGGAGCATTTTTCCAATCCAAAGCCGCCAACGACATAACCGGGGTTGTGCTGGGTATACTCACCTTTACCCCTTACCACCGCTGGCACCATGCCCACCTGATTCATCACCGCACCTCCGGTAACCTCGACAAAAGGGGGGTAGGAGATGTCTGGACTCTTACTGTGGATGAGTATAAAAATCTACCGCCACGCAAACGTTTATTTTACCGGATTTACCGCAATCCGTTCATTATGTTTGGCCTGGGTGCCGGTCTGATGTTCCTGATCATGAACCGGTTCACCCGAAGGGGCTTCTCGCGCAAAGAGCGGATCAGTGTATGGACCACCAACCTCGGCATTGCCTTGCTGGCCGCAGGTCTGAGCTATTTTATCGGATTCAGGACCTACCTGCTGATACAGCTGCCGGTGATGTACATTGCCGCGATGGCCGGTGTTTTCCTTTTCTACATTCAGCATCAGTATCCCGATGTGCACTGGTACCGCGACGAACAGTGGGACTACACCACCGTAGCCATGAACGGGGCATCCTTTCTGAAACTGCCGAAGGTTCTCCAGTGGTTTTCCGGCAACATCGGTTTTCACCACATCCACCACCTGAGCTCAAAAGTCCCCAATTACAACCTTGAGAAGTGCCACTACGAAAATGAACCTTTCCGGAGGGTAAACGCGGTGACCCTCGGCAAGAGCTTTGAAACGCTGAAGTTGCGGCTGTGGGATGAAAAACAGGGCCGTCTGGTCTCCTTTAAACAGGCCTCAGCCTGAGGGTTCGTTCCGTGAAGCCGGAGATGAATTAAAATGTCTGGCTTTTCAGTTTCTGACCGGCCGAAGACTCCTGGTTATTGTTTCAACCGGATGCCATGTTCTTCGATGAGGATGATCCGTTGTTTGAACAGCCCTCCGATCGCTTTCTTGAATGTTTTTTTGCTCATGCCGAACATCAGGTAAATCTCTTCTGCCTCACTTTTATCGCTGATACCGATGTATCCCTGATGCTCTTTCAGCAGCTCAATGATTTTCTCCGACAGTACATCCACTTTCTGGTAGCCGGGTTTGTTCAGGTTGAGGTCGACCTTGCCGTCTTCACGTACCTTCACCACCCAGGCGGTTGTTTTCATGCCGGGTGCCAGTTCGGTAAAGATTTCACTGTCATAGAGCAGGCCTTCGAAACGGCTGTTGATGATGGCTTTGTACCCCAGGTCAGTTCTGGCCCAGACGAGAATGCTGACCTCGTCGCCGGCTTTCAGTTCCGAGGTATCTTCTTCGATGAATTTTTCTATTTTGGCTGATCCTGCCAGCCGACCGGTTTTGGGATCGGCAAACAGGTAAACCATATAAGACTTGCCGGCAATCATTTTTGATTTCTGCTCACGGTATGGCA
>CALMDN010000435.1 GCA_937864935.1 uncultured Bacteroidales bacterium | reverse complement strand
GGAAGCTTGCTGCTCTGCTATACCCTGAGCATGCACCGAAAATATCCGAAGGACGCGGCGATATGCTGAGCCTGGCAACATCCAAAGCCATTGAACTGCTGAGTACAAACAAAAAAGGCTTTTTCCTGATGGTGGAGGGTTCGCAGATTGATTGGGGCGGGCATGACAATGATCTGGATTATGTGGTTAATGAAACCCTTGACTTTGACAAAGCCTGTGCTGTTGCCCTCGACTTTGCTTCCCGCGATGGAGAAACCCTCGTCATCATCACCGCCGATCACGAAACCGGCGGATTGAGTATCCCGGGAGGCGATCTGAAAGCCGGCAAACCCGAAGGAAAATTCACTACCGGCGACCACTCCGCAATTCCTGTACCACTCTACTCAGATGGCCCGGGATCAGAAGAGTTTCATGGCTTTATCGACAACACCGATATTTTCAAAACCATTTACAGCCTGCTCAGGCTGGGTGCTGACAACAAATAATGCTGATTTAAATTCATATTAAATGATCATAGTAACAGGTGCTGCTGGCTTTATCGGGAGTTGTCTCATTACGGGTCTTACCGAAAAGGGTTATTCCGGAATTGTCGCTGTTGACGATTTCTCCATCACAGAAAAAAAAGGAAACCTCGAAAACAAAGCCATACTGGAGGAAATCGACCGAAGCGAATTTCATGATTGGCTCGACAGAAACGGGCACAAAGTTGAGTTCATCTTTCATATAGGGGCCCGCACAGATACCACAGAATTCGATACTAAGATCTTTGAGAAACTGAATACCGGTTACTCTAAAAAAGTCTGGGACCTTGCCACCCTCTTCAATATCCCCCTGGTATATGCCTCATCGGCTGCTACCTATGGATCAGGAGAGTTCGGATATAGGGACGATCACGACATCGTAAGCAAACTGAAGCCCCTGAACCCCTACGGTGATTCAAAAAACGATTTCGACAAGTGGGCGCTGAAACAGAACGCCACCCCTCCTTTCTGGGCTGGCATGAAGTTTTTCAATGTATACGGGCCCAATGAATACCACAAATCGCGCATGGCTTCGGTGATATACCATGCATACAATCAGATATCAGCAACTGGAAAAGTAAAATTATTCAGGTCGCACCGGCCTGACTTTGGCGACGGGAAGCAACTGCGCGACTTTGTTTATGTAAAAGACGTGATTTCGGTACTGATCTTTATGATGGAAAACCAGCCGGAACCAGGATTGTACAACCTTGGCACCGGAAAAGCCCGCACCTTCTTCGATCTTGCTACCGCTACCTTCGTGGCAGCCGGAATGAAACCAGACATCGAATTCATCGACACCCCGGCTGACATCCGTGACAAATACCAGTACTTTACCGAAGCCGATATGGCAAAGCTCCGCAAGGCGGGATATACAGCAGAATTCACTTCCCTCGAAAACGGGGTAATTGATTATGTTCAAAACTACCTGAGGAATAAAAAGTACTTCTGATCAGGCTTGCAGAAGATTGCAGTATTTTAAACCAAAAGGAGCTGATCAGTCAAGCTCCTTTTTCAGTTCAAGCAGAAATCCCCTGATCTCCTGTAACCTGCTCACGATTTCTGCATGATTTGTTGTTTCTGAAGGGTTTGACCTGAGTTTCTCACGGGCTCCCTGCAGGGTGAATCCACGTTCTTTAACCAGGTGATAGATAAGATAAAAATTTTTGATATCCTCTTTGGTGAAAAAGCGGTTGCCCTTTTTGTTCCTGTATGGCTTTATAATGTCGAATTCCTTTTCCCAGAAACGGATAAGGGAGGCATTTACCTTAAACATTTCAGCCACCTCTCCTATCCTGAAATAAACTTTTTCAATTTCCTTCTTCTTGTAGGGCATGACCGGTTAATCGAGTGTTTGTGATGGTTGTTCTGACATTTCAATCATAATCCGGTACTCTTCGGGGGTGATATCGTTGAAGAAGAAGTTGATCGGATCCACTGGCTTACCACCTTTCCTGACCTCATAATGAAGGTGAGGTGAGGTGGATTTCCCGGTATTGCCAACCTGCCCGATCACCTGCCCCCTTTTCACCTTCTCGCCCCTGCGCACACCCATTCTTGACAAATGGGCATACACGGTAGAATAGCCAAACCCGTGGTTGATGGTAATGCAGTTTCCATAGCCGCCGTAGGATCTTTCAACCTGGGTGATCACACCATCGCCGGTTGCGTAAACATCGGTACCCACCTGAGCTGTAAAGTCAATGCCTTCGTGAAATTTAGTCACTTTATAAAAAGGGTCAGTTCTGTAACCGAAATAGGAACCTATGCGTCGCAGGTCTTTGTTAGAAACAGGCTGAATGGCCGGAATGGCAGCAATCAGGTCTTCTTTTCTTCTGGCCAGGGCAAATACCTCATCAAATGATTTCGACTGTACATATAACTGGCTGGTTAACTGATCAAGCTTTCGGGTGGTATTTTCAATAATCTCCGAATTCTTGAATCCCTCCAGCTTTGAATACCTGTCAGCACCGCCAAAACCAGCTTTTCTGACCGATGAAGGAATTGGCTCAGATTCAAAAATCACACGGTAAATGTTGTCGTCCCTGTCCTGAAGATCCGTTACAACCTTCTGAACCTGATCAAGCCGGTCATTGAGAATTTTAAACTGCAGTTCATATTGCTCAATTTCACGCTGCAGCATACGCTCTTTAGGAGATTCAATAAAGTTATAGGCCAGCACAAGAATGGCTGTAGCAAAAACCAGACTGGTGGCAGAAACCGAAAGTATGCGCACTACCTTTTGCCTTAGGGTAGTCTGCACCCTCTCAATTTTCAGGGATTTTGTATTGAAATGGTACCTTATTTTGGCCATTGGATTCAGCGAATGATGCTTTCTTGAAAATATAATCCGGTTCTTTGCAGAACCCTTAACGGCAAAATTAACATTTTCAACTAAATTTGCAGCCCTGAATAAGTTAAAAAAAACAAAAAAGCATCAGGCTGAACAATATAACACAATGTATATGAACGCACAGGAGATCCGGCAAACCTTTCTCAGTTTTTTCAGTTCCAAAGAACATCAGACTGTTCCCTCGGCACCCATGGTGGTAAAGGACGATCCAACCCTCATGTTTACCAATGCCGGAATGAACCAGTTTAAAGACATTTTCCTGGGCAATTCACCGGTAAAATTTCCCCGGATTGCCAACTCTCAGAAATGCCTCCGGGTGTCAGGCAAGCACAACGATCTCGAAGAGGTAGGGCACGATACGTACCACCATACAATGTTCGAAATGCTGGGCAACTGGTCGTTTGGCAACTACTTTAAAAAAGAGGCAATCGAATGGGCATGGGAACTGCTGACAGACATATATAAAATTGACAAGGACCGGCTTTATGTGACCATTTTCGGCGGTGATGAAGGCGATAAACTTGATGCAGATATGGAGGCCTATGGCTTCTGGAAACAGCACATAGCCGAAGATCGTATCCTGAGGGGAAGTAAAAAGGACAATTTCTGGGAAATGGGCGACTCCGGCCCCTGCGGCCCCTGCTCTGAAATCCACGTTGATATCCGTGATGATGCCGACCGGCAAAAAATCGACGGCGCTACACTGGTAAACACCGGCGATCCGCTGGTGATTGAGATCTGGAACCTTGTTTTCATGGAATTTAACCGGCTGGCAAACGGCAGCCTTCAGCCATTGCCTGCAAAGCATGTGGATACCGGTATGGGGTTTGAACGCCTTTGTATGGTTCTCCAGAAAAAACAATCAAACTACGATACCGATGTATTTCAGCCGCTGATTGCAGAAATATCCTCCATCTCAGGAATTCCTTACGGGAAATCACCGAAATCGGATGTTGCGATGCGTGTTATCGCCGATCATCTCAGGGCCATCTCTTTTGCCATCGCCGATGGTCAGCTGCCATCGAACAACAAAGCCGGCTATGTAATCAGGCGAATTCTCAGAAGAGCTGTCAGGTACGGCTATACCTTCCTGAACCTGACCGAGCCCTTTATACACAAACTGGTTCCGGTACTCGAAAAACAAATGGGAGCCTACTTTAATGAGCTGAATGCACAACAATCCCTGATTATCAAAGTAATCGCAGAAGAAGAATCTTCCTTCCTCAGAACACTTTCGCATGGGATCAGTAAGTTCAACGCCTACATTGACGCCAACAAGGGAAAAAACATCATCGAAGGATCTTTTGCCTTCGAGCTTTATGATACCTATGGATTCCCCATCGACCTCACCAGCCTGATGGCCAGGGAATCTGACTGGGAAGTGGACATGAAAGGCTTCAACGATGGGCTTGAGCAACAGAAGGAAAGATCGAGAAAGGATGCAGCTGTGGAGGTCGACGACTGGATTGTGCTGGCTGACACCGGTGAAGATAAGTTCACAGGCTATGATACCCTGGTGGCAGAAACCAGGATCACCAGGTACCGGAAGGTACTCTCCAAAGGCAAACAGCTTTACCAGATTGTATTGGCTGAGACACCATTCTTCGCAGAAAGCGGCGGACAGGTTGGCGATACGGGAATCCTTGAATCGGGAGATGAACGGATTGAAGTTCAGGATACAAAAAAAGAAAACAACCTGATTATTCACATTGCCGGCAGTATTCCATCCGATCCCGGTCAAATGGTAACAGCCAGGGTATCTTCAGAGGCAAGGCAGATGACGGCAAACAACCATTCGGCAACCCACCTGCTGCACCATGCCCTGCGTGCGGTACTGGGTACACATGTTGAACAGAAAGGTTCATACGTGCATCCCGACTACCTCAGGTTTGATTTCTCGCATTTTCAGAAGCTGAGCGAAGATGACCTCCAGGTTGTTGAACAGATTGTCAACCGGAAAATCCGGGAAAACCTGATGCTGGATGAAAAACGCAACATGGCCATGGCAGATGCGAAGGAAATGGGTGCTATGGCACTGTTCGGCGAAAAGTACGGCGATTCGGTCAGGGTAATCCGGTTCGGCGAGTCGGTTGAGTTGTGTGGCGGCACCCATGTGCATGCTACAGGGGAGATCGGATTGTTTAAGATTATTTCTGAATCAGCCATCGCAGCCGGGGTACGACGCATAGAGGCCATCACTGCAGAAAAGGCAGAAAATTTCTACAAGGAGCACCTTAAAGTAATTGAAAACATCAAGGAACTGGTTAAAAACCCGGTGGATCCGATCAAAGGGGTAAAGAACCTTCTCGAGGAGAACCAGAAACTCCGGAGCCGGATCGACGAACTCAATGCCACGATGTGCGATGACCTGGCCGTTAAACTTACTGAAGAAGCAATTGAAACCAACGGTATTCGTCTGGTTGTGACAAAACTCGGGGTTGACCCGGCCATGCTGAAAGATCTGGCTTTCAAACTGGCAGCTGCTGCTGACAATTGCCTCGCCGTGCTGATCAATGTAAACGACGGGAAACCCGGCATTACGGTGTCAGTATCCGACAAACTGGTGAAAGAACGTGGCATCAGCGCCGGTAACGTGGTAAAAGAGCTGGCCAAAGAGATCCAGGGTGGCGGAGGAGGACAGCCACATTACGCTACAGCTGGCGGTAAAGACCTTTCGGGTGTTGACCGTGCCATTGCGAAAGCAAAAGAGATGTCGTTCTGAAATGGGGAAAAGTGAGCTCAGAAGATCAGATTCCGGCAGGATCGGATGATTTTAAAGAGTTTCGGACATAAACTTAAACATTTTTAGATACAGCTTGTTATAAGCCTTGATCTAAAAGATTAAACAATATGTTTTATGCCTCACAACCCATGATTCAGTATTCAATAAAGGACCTTGAGCAGCTAACCGGTATTAAAGCCCACACAATCAGGATTTGGGAAAAACGATACCAATTGATCGAACCGGAAAGAACCTCAACCAACATCCGGTTTTATTCTGACAATGACCTCAAAAAATTGTTGAATGTTTCGACACTCAACAGGAACGGATTGAAGATATCGTCGATTGTGAACATGAACAACGACGAAATTAACGAACGCATCCTCGAAATCTCCGAAACCAGTCACGATTCCGACAATCAGATTGAGCAATTGATCATTGCCATGATTGATCTGGATGAGCAACGGTTCGAAAGGGTACTTTCAACATCGGTAATAAAGCTTGGGTTTGATGAAACCGTAATCAGGGTATTGTACCCCTTTTTCGAAAAGATCGGTTTGCTCTGGCAGATAGGGACCATTTATCCAGCCCAGGAACATTTTGTTTCCAACCTGATCAGACAGAAACTTATTATTGCCATTGATGCACAATCGGCCCGTTTCAAGGCTGATTCCAAAAGCTTTATGCTTTTTCTGCCATCCAATGAGTGGCATGAACTGGGACTGTTGTTTTACAATTACCTTCTTAAAAAGGCCGGGTTTAAAACCATTTATCTGGGACAGTCGGTACCATTTGACGATTTGCTGGAAGTAGCCGCCAAGCATTCCGTTGATTATCTGCTCACTTCCATTACCACTCCCCTTACCCTTAAAAAGTATTCTGAGTACATTCATCAGATGTCAGGCTCTTTTAAGGAAAAGACCATTTTCATTACCGGATATCAGACCCATGAGTACAAGATTGAACTTCCGGAAAATGTAAAACCTGCCGGTGACCCGGTCAGTTTCCAGAAAAGCATTCAGGAATTGCTGCTCAAAGGTTGACATTGCAACAAACCCATTCATTAAAGTTCAGTTTCTGCAATCTTTCAGGCACTGACGAATTGTCAATTATAATCCTAATCCCTTATATAACAAGGTATTAGGATTATTTTAATTTTTTTTAAGAAGATCTGCTCACTTTGTAATCGAAAAATGTCCCGCTCTGGGTCATAATTTCCATAGTATTCCGGAAGGATTGCAATTACCTGATCACTGTTTCTGAAGCATTTACACCATGAAACGAATTACAAGTCCCGATTATTCCCATTTCAGGACATATGTTGTCCCGTTATGGGATTATACGATGTAAACATTTTTGTTCAACTATAAATACCTCAATCATTAACAACGTTTAACATTTCTAAATAAGATTTTTTGTTTCTTATTTTCAACCACTTACAAATTTTAGCCTAACCTTATTTAAAATTATTCCGGATTTCGCACTTTTTTTTTCACTCACTGTTTAATTTTGCATCATATTTGTTAAACATGGTAAACCCAAATCACCTTACCATGACAGCGATAGAGTTTTCCCGTAAACTGATAAGTCTTCACGACAACCTCTCCTATTTTGCCAACACCCTTACCAACGACAGGGAAGAAGCCAAAGACCTGCTTCAGGACACCTATCTGAAGGCCTTAACCCATCAGGATAAGTTTGCCGACGATACCAACCTGAAAGCATGGACTTATACCATTATGAAGAACACCTTCATCAACAACTACAGGAGGAATCAGAAAGCCAACACCATTGTTGACAACACAGAAGATCTTTACTATCTGAATATCCCACGCAAATCGGATTTTGTTTCACCCGAATCGGAAATCTCCACCAAGGAGATCAAGGCCGGAATTGCCAGGTTGGAGCAGGATCAGCGCATGCCATTTGAGATGCACACTGCAGGTTATAAATACAAGGAAATTGCAGAGAACCTCAATCTCTCTATCGGCACAGTGAAAAGCCGTATTTTCTTTACCCGAAAGAAACTGATGGAATCACTCAAAGAGTTCCAGAGTTAAAAAAGAGGCTGTCACGAAACGACAGCCTTTTTTTTATTGTGCTTCCTTACTGGTGTATGGAACAGATATGTAGAAAACCGATCCTGAACCTGGCCTCGATTCCGCCCTCATCACACCGCCGATGAGCTCAACAAATTTCTGTGATAGCGTAAGTCCCAGTCCTATACCGCCGAATTTCCGCGTTGAACTGTCGTCTTCCTGCCTGAAACGCTGGAACAGGGTATCCAGTTTTTCCTGCGGGAAACCAATACCGGTATCCTTCACGTAAAATTCAACCATGGCATTGTCCTTCAGTTCGTATCCAATTTCTATGCTGCCTTCGTTGGTATATTTCAGTGCATTCTCAATCAGATTGAAAAGGGTCTGCCTGAGTTTTCTGGCATCGGGGAAGATGGAAAAACCTGCATCCTTACTGTTTTTTCTCAACCTGATCTGAATATCGTCCTTGCCGGTGAGGCTCTTTTCCAGATTGAAAAAAGTAACCAGCCCCGACAACAGCTCATTCACATGACAAGGCTCCTGTTTCATCTGTACAAGACCGGATTCAATCTGGGCAATATCAAAAATTTCGTCCATAAGGCTCAACAGACGGGTACTGTTGTTATGAATGATGTTCAGGTATTGCTTTCTTTCCTCCTCTTCCATTGGTGAATCGATTAAAAGAGAAGAGAAACCCATGATTGCATTTAACGGGGTTCTGATTTCATGCGACATATTGGCAAGAAATGCGGACTTCAGGCGGTCAGATTCCTCGGCTTTGTCCCTGGCATGTGCCAGTTCCTTCTGTGCGTTCAGAAATGATTTATTCTGCTCCGAAAGCAGCGATATCATCCGCGTTTTCTGACTGACGATTCTAAGATAATAAACGACAAAAGCAACTGAACCGAGAAACAGGATCCCGAGCAAAATATAGACGGCCATAAAAAGGGTTTTCGTAAAATAAACAACTGCTGTATTTCCTGGCATCGAAAGCCGGCTTCTGCAACCTCGGGCAACAAGCCAGGTTCCGGAAAACATTGCCAAATTAACGTAAAAAAACGATTGCTATGATCTCAGCCTGCTGAAAACACACAAATTGAGCTGAGGAATTCCGGAGGATCAGGATCCATGAGATATTTGTGCTTCAGAAATGCAGAAAACAATAAAGTCTAAGGAGTAATGGTATGAATACCAACCGGATACTGCGCTGTAACAATTTCCTTCAGCAACGCATAATGGTCAGGTCGGGCAACAAAATCCAGGTGGTTGGTATCGACAATCACTATGCGCATATCGCTCTGTTGCCGGATATAATCAAAATAGCCACCCTGAATCTTATCAAGGTAGTCATGCTCAATGGACTGCTCGTAGGGCCTGCCCCGCTTAACAATGTTTGATTTGAGCCGTTCTACCGAAACATAGAGGTACACGAGCAGGTCAGGGCGTGGAAGCGACAGGTTGATAATGTTGAAAAGCCTTGCATACAGGGCATATTCATCGTCAGCCAGGGTCTTTCTGGCAAAAATCAGCGACTTGTTGATGAAGTAGTCAGAAATGGTCAGTGGCCTGAACAAATCGGTAGCCGACAACTCATCACGGAGTTGCTGAAAGCGGGCGGCCAGAAAAGACAACTCGAGCGGGAATGCATACTTTGACGGATCCTTGTAAAACTTTGGCAGGAAGTCGTTGTCTTCAAACTGTTCAAGGATCAGCCTCGAATCAAACTCTTTCGACAACATGCCTGCCAGAGAGGTTTTTCCTGCGCCGATGGTACCTTCTATTGCAATGTAATTGTAATGCATAACTACAGTATTTTCAACCCTCCTTTGTAAACAGACTTACCATGAGCGGATCCTCGCACATCCCAAGCAATTCCCCCACACGCTTCTTCAACACAGGATGGAACAATTGCGGGGCAATTTCGTTCAGAGGAACCATTGTAAAACGCCGGGTATGCAGCAGTGGATGGGGAATGCTGAGTTCCGGTGAACAGATGACGTGATCGCCATAAAAAAGAATATCAATATCAATGGTACGTGCATCGTTGCGAATCCCCGATCTGACGCGTCCGATTCTTTGCTCTATATCAAGAATTATCCCGAGTAAAAACTGTGGTTCAGCATCAGAATTGAGGCAAACAACCTGATTGAGAAAACGTCCCTGATCTTTGATTCCCCATGGCTCGGTTTCATAAAGTGCCGACAACCCTGTTAGCGGACCAATCTCGGCTGAAATCAGCCGGCGTGCCTGCTCCAGGTACCCGCAACGGTCGCCGAGATTACTCCCCAACAATAGGTACAATTTGTCCATCGGGTAAAAAAAGCAAATGTAAACAGCTTTATCAAATACGGAATTCAAATAGATCAATTTATGCCTACATTTTATTCACATGGCAGGGCCATCATTTTTGTAACTTTTCAATATCACTCCCGTCAAAAGCTATACAATATCTATGTAAGGAATAAAAACACATGCCGAAAATGAAATTCGGTTGCAAAAACCTATCTTTGAATCCACGAAAACATTAAAAAGAAAAAAAATGAAACAGTTCTTCAAGTTCATGTTTGCATCCATGGCGGGTTACCTGCTCGTGGTTATCATCTTCTTTCTCATTGCAATGGCCATAATTGCCTCACCCGTATCGCTTACACAGAAAAAAGAGGTTACTAACAACAAAGGAACGGTGCT
>CALMDN010000434.1 GCA_937864935.1 uncultured Bacteroidales bacterium | reverse complement strand
TAGGGGACAAGGGAAGCGGAAAGCATCCGGGTGACTTCGCGCTGGTAGTAATCGCCATCGCGGGCAAGAAGGGCGGTTTCGTAATAATCGGTTTCCGCAAAACCAGCGGAATTACCCTTTGTTTCAGCGTCGGTTGCATAGTAGCCGGGGGCCAGGTAATCCACCACCTGGCTACGGTCGAAATCGTTGAACAACTGATGCATCAGTGTCTGGTTGATCAGGCTGGCAAGCGGATCGCTGGCGCTGTGCTGAGCCTTTGCTGATTGCAAAAAAAGTGTCGCCAGGGCAATGAACAGGAGTTTTTTAAACATGGCAATAAAGTTATGGAATCGTGACCGGAACAACCAAAACTGAGGCTTTTATCCGGAACAGGGAGCAGGACACGGAAGCATCAGCACCTGCCTGCATGCAAAGCTAAGGTTTCTTCCGGCTTGGCGGCCAAAGGAAATTTTAAAAATGGTTAATTAGTTCAGTGCACGCTGCAGAGAATCACTACAGGATTCCTGCCGGTTTTGCGGGCGCACTTCGGGCAGGTGGTGTACCACATGTACCACCGATCAATGGTCAGCCCCTGTTCAGCAACCGACTTTTTGTATTCCTCTGTCCATCTGCCTGTTTCGCTGAACTTACCTTCATATACCCGGCTGTAGTACCGTCCGGTGAAATTGCGGTTATCGGCGTTCTCAATCCTTTTATTTACGGCAAGATACACATCCATATTCCAGCGGGAAGTGTGATCTGAAAGACAGAGGTAGTCCGGCATTTCCGCACCGGCCTGCTCTACCTTCCCCATGATCCTGCGCATAACGCTGCCAAAATTGAGTGGTATGAAAAAAAAGGTCCGCACGTGGTCGCGGATAAAGGGTTTCCCGTTCCAGTCGTGAAATCTGTCGTGCCAGGGTTCCGGGTTAAACTCCGGGCAGCATTCGGGTTCCTGTTTAATTGTTTCCATGATGTATAGGGTTTGATTACCGGATAATCAGCGACAGGTAGGCCACAAGCAGGCGGTTGGCCAGCTGCAGTACGGCTTCCATTTTCTCAAGGTCAGCTTTCGCAAAGGTATCGCCGGGGGAGTGATAATCCTGATGAAATCCGGTAAAGAAGCTCATCACGGGGATTTTCCTCAGAGAGAAGGCGGCATAGTCACTTCCTCCCCCACCCATTGTCTCCCAGAGGTCGAGTTTAAACGGACGATTCAGGCGGCTGTTTTCCATCATTGCCATTTGCCTCAGATCGTTGCTCCCCTGCAGCATTCCGATACTGAGGATGTTACGTGTTGTATCGGCTTCATCGCTGCGTGAGATCATATCGAAATTGAGGTTCAGCAGGATGCCGGTATGCCTGTAATCGTGGTTTCCGGTAAAGTACCGGCTACCGAGGTGACCTTTTTCTTCACCGGCCCAGGCAGCAAACAGCAGGTTCACCGGAGGCTGAACCCCCGCTCTTTTCCAGGCGGCGGCCAATGCCAGCATGCCGGCTACCCCCGAGGCATTGTCGTCGGAACCATGGTACACAAGTCCGTTGCGTTGACCCAGATGATCGTAATGAGCACCGATTACCACACAGCGGCTGGTATCGGTGCCCCGGATCAGGCCGAGTACATTCCGTCCGCTCAGGCGTTCTGTCTGATAGGTGGCGGATAATTGGATCTCACGGTTGCTGATCTTCCCATGGGAATGGTTCTTACGGATATCTCCGGTTTTTTCCGATTCGGCGAACACCGGGTGATCAGCACCAAGAATCAGTGCTGCAAGACGTTGGCTGATATAGTAAACCGGGAGGTCAGTCTGGTCATCTGGCAAGGCCCAGAAATGATCGGTGTAGGCAGGAAAAGGAGATGAGCTGGTTGTGAAAGCCGGGTATTCAGCGACCTGACTTCCCGATTCAGCATTATATTCCGCTAGTTTTTTGTCGGAACAGATCACGATCAGGGCCTTTGCTCCGCGGCTGAAGGCATGGTTGCGCCTGGACTTCAGGCTGAACAGGCTTTCGTCAACCACAGGGGCAATTGAGGCAGGGTCGGCCACAGAAGCTTTTTTCAAATAAGGAAAGCCGTCGAGTACCACCACCACCGAACCCGCAACATTGAGTTTATGGTAATCGTCAATACCGGCTTCCGGCGCAACAATGCCATGGCCGGAAAAAACCATGGATGCCCTAACCGAAAAGTCCTGGGGGCCGGCATCCACCACAAAATCGCGCCCTGAAACGAAACTGCTTTCTGTCAGAGATTTACCGTCAGAAGTGGTTATGCGCAAACTGCTTACGCTTGACTGATACCGGACAATGTCAAAGTCCTGAAAGTATCCGGCACCGTTACCTGGCTGAAGACCAAGCTGCATCATCTGCGAAAGAAGATAATCGGCTGCCATGAAACTCTCCCTGCTGCCGGCCTCACGACCCTGCATCCAGCCTGAAGAGAGAAATCCCATAGTACCTGCAAAATCCTGTTTCAAGGGTGCAGGCACCGTTATCTGTGAAAACAGGGAAACTGACCATAGCCATCCCGAAAGGGTAAAAAGCAAAATTATCCGCATATTGCAATCTGATATTGGTTGAATCCGGGCTCAGCAGCCGGAATTACCTATGTATTCCGGCAGCTCCCGAAGAGTTAAAGTTATGAAAAACCTGCATACCACCATTGCCTTTTAAAATGGAGCTGAAAGATTTATTTTACTGAAATCTTCATCCGGGATGACAATCCGTTCCGGATGTCCTGACAGGATTTTAAGACGGAAAACTCACTGCCAGGCCGCATTGTCAATTATTGCACTGCCATTCTGGGTCATGCTGATCCAACATTCCAAAAGAGTAGAATCCTGCTCCCAACAGTATACAACCTCACTGTCGGAAGTGGGTGCCAAAACGCTTAAAAATGTCTTTTATGCTGATTTTCAAATAAAAAAGCTTGTGATGGTTAAATAATGATTACTTTTGCCGGACAATTTTAACAAAACAAACATCATGAGTAAAGGAACAGTTAAATTCTTCAACGATTTGAAAGGATTTGGATTTATTAAAGACAACGATTCTGACAAGGAATATTTTGTACACGTATCGGGTCTTATTGACGAAGTAAGAGAAAACGATGAAGTTACTTTCGATCTTGAAGAAGGAAGAAAAGGATTAAACGCAGTAAATGTTAAAGTAATTTAATATACTTACAGTACATTTTTCCTGAAAAGCCCTGCAGCAACTGCGGGGCTTTTTTTTACCCAACCCGGGAGCGGTGAGCCGGCAGCGGACTTCAGAATATCAGACTGTTGGTGAGTTGCTTCAGACCGATTTCAGCCGATTTTGCTGAATAAATCAGGTTGGTTAACTGATAGGCAGCATTTTCGTAGCTGCTCTGCGCTGCTTTCACCTCAAGGATGGTGGCCTGATTCAGGTGATACTGCTTCAGAACCACTTCAAGCAGTTTGGCGGACATCACAAGGTTGCTTCGCTGTTCTTCGATCAGGCTGATGGCTGTTGAATAGAAGGCAAAAAGGTTACGGGCACTTTCGGTAAGGTCGTTCATCAGGCGCTCCTTTTCAAGCCGGGCATTCAAAAGGCGGATTTCAGCCGTTTCCTTACGGGTACTGAGCACAAAACCGTTGAAAACAGGAATCTGAAGTGAAACTCCGGCCCAGGGACCATAGGTACGGCTGGTGATCAGGTTTCCTTTGTTAAAATTGTTGTTGAAGAAATCATATCCGGCATTCAGCTTCAGCGAAGGGTATCTTTCCGCTTTGGTTTCCTTCAACAGCTGCCTGTAAACCGATACATCCGTTTCTGAAGACAGAAGCTGCAGGTTGCGGTTCAGGGCGAACATAACGCTGTCGGAACTGATTGCCGTATCCAGAGATATGGTATCTGTAAGAACAAATCCTTCCTTGTTGTGTAAATTTATCAGATTCACCAGGGTATTGAAGCTTTGGGTGATCATCATTTCCTGCATTTCCATCTGCTGTCGGGCAGTGTTGAGGTCAGAAGCAGCCTGCAGGGTTTCCACCGCATCGGCCATCCCGATGTTTTTACGCAGTTCAGCAATGGCAAATTTCTCTTCCGACACTTCCACCGTTTGCCGGATGATTTCCAGATAGCTCTGTTGACGGACGATATCGTAATAACTCAGCATCACATCAGCCACCACAGTCTGTATCTGATGGTTGAGCTGAATTTCACCCCGGGTTTCCAGCAGGTTCAGCCGCTCTTTGGTCGCCACAATCTTAAACCCGTTGAAAAGGGTCATGCTTCCCGATAAGCCCAGCACCAGTGAATGCTCGCCAACACCGGACGATGAGATATCAGATTCATCTTCATATTGTTGTGAAGTGTTGTTCACCGAGAGAGTCGTATTTCCCGAAGCCGATACCTGGGGCAGGCTACCTGCCATACCGAAGGTGTTCTCCTGCCTTGCGATGTTCAGGTTGTTGCGGGCAATGCGGAGTTCAAAGTTTCTGAGCAGGGCGGTATCCACGGCATTGCTGACCGACAGCGGGGTTTGCGCCCGGGCAGGCACAAGTACCATGATGAAGACAGACAGAATCAGAGGTTTCAGAAATATTTTCATACAAACAGTATTTTCAATAATCAATACCCGTGTTGTGGGAAGGTACAACCTTGTTTAAACTGCATCATAATTCTCCGTCAGCTCTTCGGCACTGCCGGCCCTTTTCCCGGTAAGGTAGGTATAAACTGCCGGTATAATAAACAGGGTAAGCAGGAGCGAAAAGAGAATACCGCCAACCACCACAATTCCCAGGGGAATGCGGCTGGTGGCAGCGGAACCCAGGCTCAGGGCAATGGGCAGCGCGCCCAGGGCTGTCGCCAGACTGGTCATCAGGATGGGTCGGAGCCGGAGAGAGGCGGCTTCTATGGCTGCTTGCCTGATACCCATTCCCTCTGCCCGCTTTTTGTTGGCAAACTCCACAATCAGAATCCCGTTCTTGGTTACCAGTCCGATAAGCATAATCATCCCGATTTCGGAGAAGATGTTGAGGGTATGGCCGAACAGCCAGAGGCTGAGCAAGGCTCCGGCAATGGCCAGGGGCACGGTGATCATGATGATCAGGGGGTCGCGGAAGCTTTCAAACTGGGCTGCGAGCACCATAAAAATGAGCAACAGGGCCAGCAAAAAGGCAAAGGCCGTATTCGAGGAGCTTTCGGCATAATCGCGCGAAGGGCCGCTGAGGGAAGTCTGAAAACTTTCATCGAGCATCTCATCTGCGATGGCCTGCATGGCCTCTACCCCGTCACCGATGGTTTTGCCTTCAGCCAGTGAAGCCGAGATGGTTGCCGATTTATATCTGTTGAAGTGGTAGAGTGAGGGCGGATTTGCATTGGGTTCGATCTTCACCACGGTAGCCAGGGAGATATTGTCGCCCTTGTTGTTCCGCACGTAGAGGTTGGGTATATCGGCTGGTTTCTGGCGGTCGTCCAGACTAACCTGACTGATGACTTCGTATTGCCGGCCATTCATAATGAAATAGGCCTGGCGGCGACCGCTGAAAGCACTCTGCAGCACCTCGGCAACATCGGTGACGGTAAGTCCCAGCTCACGGGCCCTGATACGGTCGATGGTGATGTCAACTTCCGGCTTGTTGAATTTCAGGTTTACATCAACATTCTGGAAAGTGGTGTCGTTCCTGGCTTTTTCGATGAAAGCCGGAATTACCTCCTTCAATTTTTCAAAATCCAGGTTCTGGATAACAAACTGAACCGGCAGCGCCCCCCTGGAGCCCAGCCCGACCGAAATGGTCTGCTCTTCAACAGGAAAAATGCGTACATTGTTGAAACGGCTGAATTTAACTGCCAGATCGCGGGCAATCTCACTCTGTGAGCGTTCACGCTCATCAGCCGGAACAAAGCCGATTCTTCCGAAACCACTGTTCACCCCGGTGCTTGCGAAGCCCGGAATGGCCGTGAAAGAAAACTCCTGCTCAGGAATGGAGTCCATCATATAATTGGTCAGCCTTGTACCCGCTTCCATCATGTAGGGATAACTGGCACCCTCGGGTCCTATAATCTGCAGCCTGATGCTCGATTTGTCCTCAATGGGAGCAATTTCGCGCTGAAGGCTGGTTCCGATGAAATACACCAGCCCCAGGCTGATCAGTACGCCGACCCAGGCCAGCCAGCGAACCCTGATGAACCTCGTCAGCAGGTTTCTGTATCCGTTCTCAAAGCCTGTAAAGAAAGGTTCAGTTCTGTCGTAAAACCGTCCGTGCCCGATCCCGCGTTTGCTCAGGATCACATTCAGCACCGGGGTAATGGTAAGCGACACGAAGGATGAAATAAGCACCGCTACCGCCAGCACCACGCCAAACTCGCGGAAGAGACTGCCCACAAAGCCTTCAAGGAACAATACCGGAAGAAATACAATTGCCAGGGTAACAGAGGTGGAGATCACCACGAAGAAGATCTCCTTGCTGCCTTCAATGGCAGCCTTCACTGCCGGCATTCCTTTTTCGATTTTACGGAAAATGTTTTCCGTAACCACGATACCGTCGTCAACCACCAGTCCGGTGGCAAGAATAATGGCCAGCAGGGTGAGTATATTCACGGAATACCCGAGGATATACATAATGAAAAAAGTAAAAATCAGGGAAACCGGAATGTCTACCAGTGGCCTCAGCGCCATGAGCCAGTTTCTGAAAAACAGAAAAATCACCATAATCACGAGGAAGATCGAAAGCAGCAGGGTCTCCTGAACCTCTCTGAGGGATTTCCGCACATTGCGGGTGGTGTCGATCAGGGTGGTGAAGGTAATGTCGCCGTTGTTTGCCTTTTCGATCTCAGCCAGACGTTTGTTGAATTCGTCAGAAATGCTGATGTAATTGGCTCCCGGCTGAGGTATAATGGCAACTCCCACCGCACTGCTGCCATTCAGCTTCCAGCTTGTTTCATAGTTCTGGGGGCCGAGTTCCACCGCAGCTACATCTTTTAGCCTGACGATACCGGCTTCATCGGCTCTGATGATCAGATTCCTGAAATCGTCCTCGGTGGTAAGCTTGCCCATGGCCCGGATGGTCAGTTCAGTCTTGTTGCCGTAGATCTTTCCGGAAGGGATCTCAACGTTTTCCCTGTTCAGCACGGTCGAAAGGTCGTTGAAGGCAAGGTTGTATGCGTTAAGTTTATCGGGGTCGATCCAGATGCGCATGGCGGGCCGTTTCTGGCCGATAATCATCACGGCACTCACTTCAGGGATGGTCTGGAATTTATTCTGAAGTACATTTTCAGCATAGTCACTCAGTTCGAGCAATCCCTTTCCCGGACTCTGCACAGCCATAAGAATGATAAAATCACTGTTGGCATCGGCTTTTGACACCACCGGAGGTGCATCAATGTCCTGCGGGAGGTTGCGGGTTGCCTGGCTCACTTTGTCCCTCACATCATTGGCAGCTGCTTCAAGATCAGCATCTACATTGAACTCAACACTGATGGAACTGCGCCCAACCGAACTGGTCGACGACATGGTTCGGATTCCGGGAATTCCGTTGATGGATTTTTCCAGCGGCTCAGTAATCTGGCTCTCAATAATGTCGGCATTCGCCCCGGCATAGGAGGTATTCACCGTAATCATGGGCGGGTCGATGGCCGGAAATTCCCTGACCCCCAGAAAGGTGTAGCCGATGATACCGAGCAGCACCAGAAACAGGTTCATTACCGTTGCCAGAATCGGCCTTCTGACCGATAATTCAGATATGTTCATATGCGTTGATCATCAATAAAATAAAGGTACTGCCTTCCTGCACTTCAATCCTTCGGTGAAGGAAAAGCCAGGCAAAGATCTTATTCAACAACTTTTCTCACCTTCAGGGGGGCCCCGGGGCGGGTAAACAACACCCCGCTCACCACAACAGAATCTCCCGGCTGAAGACCACTCCTGATCTCCACACCATTGGCGTTTCGTATCCCTGTTTCCACATCGGCATAGAGTGCTTTGCCGTTTTTCACCAACACCACCTGATTCGACATGGCATCCGGGATGATGGCATTGGTCGGCACCACCACATTGCTCGATTTGTTGTTGAGATAAACCTTCACGAATGCACCGGGCACCAGTTTCTGACTGCTGAGCACAGCACGAACCTTCAGGTTACGGGTAGAAGTGTTGATCTGTGGTTCAATGGCTTTAACTGTTGCGGTAAGCCTTTCTGTCTGGTCCGAAGTACGTATTTCTACTGTCTGCCCGGGACTGACCAGCTTTTCATAGACCTCAGGTACCGAAAAATCTATCTTGATTCTGTCGGTTCGCTGAAGGGTACCAATCAGTGTTGAGGGAGAAACAAATGCGCCTTCACTTACCTGCCGGAGCCCCAGGGTGCCGTTAAAAGCTGCACGGATCACTGTTTTGTCGATCTGTGCGTTGAGCACACCGATGTTGGCCCTGTAAAGATTAAGCTGCGTGAGTGCAGCATCATAGGTTGCCTGATCCACCCCATTTACCTCCAGCAACTGCCTGAGGCGGCTTTCGGTTTTTTCGGCCAGGTCGAGCTGCACCTGCTGCTGCTTCAGCTGAGCCTGAAGATCCGCGTCGTTGATGCGCGCCAGCACGGTTCCGGCTTCCACCTGCATCCCATCCGGAATATTCAGGTAGGTGAGCCTGCCGCTCACTTCCGGCCTCAGTTCAATCATGTCTTCCGACAACACTGAGCCGTTTACCTCAATCTCTGAACTAACCTCCGTTTCAGCAGCGATCATTACATCCACGACTACCGGCGGCCGTTCCTTGCCCGGTTTCTTCCCGCTACCGGATTTCCCGTTGCAGGCTGCCATCCCGATTAACAGTAATAGCAATGGCGAAAAATAAATATTCAGCTTCATTTATTCTGATTGTTTCTTTTAAGATTCATCTTCACTTCACCCATTACGGTAGTCAGTACCCGACGCTGATCCTCGCTGATTCCTGCAAGCACCTCCTCGTTGGTTGCTGCAATGGCCTCTTTTATCTGCTGCACCGAATCAACGGCCTTGCTTGTCAGGGCCAGGTAATGCTTTCTGCGGTCATCGGTCCTGGTTACCTTCTTCACAAATCCATTCATGGTCAGGTAATCCACAATACGCGATACACTGACCTTCTCAGTTTCAAGCAATCCGGCCAGTTCCTGCTGGTTGATTTCACCATTGTTGGCATGGATAAGCAGAACCGTGTAATAGTACCGGTCGATTTCAAGATGCTTCAGCTTCTGGTTGAGCAGCTGCAGATAGCCCTTGCCCAGCATTGAGCATGCCCATCCGAGTGGCTGATCTGCCATCGGTTTATATTTCATTGCTCATTTTTATGCGAAGATACAACTTTAAATAACTAGTTAACAATGTTAACTAATTATTAACACGATTTCAGCTGTTTCAGGCTGATATCCCGGGGACCCTCAACAAACATCAGCGGCAAACCTGTTCCGTAAGTTTTCCGGAATCGCTTTAGCCTGCCATTTTGACCAATTTGATGGTCTTCCGGCTGTTGCCGGCGGTGAGGGTACAGAGATAAATGCCATCGGGCAGCCACGACCCGTCGAACTGAATGGCATGAGTGCCGGCACTTTCAGATCCTTCAGCCAAAGTAGCCACCCGGGTACCGGAAGTGTTGTGCAGTTCGATTTTTACCTCTGTGCCAACTGCAAGGCTGTAGCTGATCTTTGTAAGGTCTTTTACCGGGTTCGGGCCAATATTGAAGGTGAGCACACTGCCCATGCTATGGCTGTCGGGTATTCCGGTGATGAGGGGTGTAATCCTGCCGTAATAGACATCCTGTTCACCGTTAAGGGTTGCGGCCCAGGCTAAATGGGCATTGCCGTTATCGGAAATCATGTCGAAATAGTCACCCATTTTCTCCTGGTTCGGCCAACCCACATGAGGATCGAAAGCATCAGAGAGCAGTTCATTGTCTGA
Organism: uncultured Bacteroidales bacterium; assembly: GCA_937864935.1. GTDB lineage: Bacteria > Bacteroidota > Bacteroidia > Bacteroidales > Lentimicrobiaceae > Lentimicrobium. Next base: position 451 of record CALMDN010000434.1, on the reverse strand, counting down.
CCATGTTTCACCCTGATCGAGAGAATAGGAATAATAGAGAGCCGCCCACACCGGATCATTTGCAGGGGCATCGCGGGTATCGAGCCACACCACATCGATACGGCCGTTGGGGGCCACCGACATGGTGCCAAACCACTGGGTGTTGCTTACTGAGAAATCGTCGTTGATTCTCACCGGATCGCTGAACGACAGTCCGCCATCTTCACTTTTCGCAAACATCACGTCGCCCGGATCCCCGTTAGAAATCCGGCTTACGGATACCAGCACATAGACATTGCCCTGTCCCGGTCCGGGAGCGGCATTCACCGCGATGGAAGCCTGTCCGAGCAGTCCGGCAGGATTGACTTCTGGTCCTGCCCCCATGTAACCGTCCATATCCACCTGGGTATAATAGTCCCAGGCGATAATACTACCGGGTTCACTGGCATTGTAACTTTTCACGACTACCACC
>CALMDN010000433.1 GCA_937864935.1 uncultured Bacteroidales bacterium | reverse complement strand
TTCTGACACTTCAGGTTTGCTGAGGGTAAGCATCCCGATCAGGCTGGATTTACCTTTGATTTTCAGGCCTTCAATCCCGAATAACTCTGTGTGAATGATTTCTCCGTCTTTTCTGGAAATCCTGAACTTAATGTGAATCTCCTTGTCAAACCCACGCTGACACCGGCTGATTTTCTCCAGTGCTCCTGCCCGGTCCTCTTCAACAATCAGGTCGTGAAAGCCCATCCTGAGCAATTCTTCACGGCTATATCCAACTGTGGATGAAAGACTTGGATTTGATTCTATAAACCGGTCCTCCTGATATATATAAATGCCGTAAGGCGATATCATCGAAAGGGCGATGAACTTTTCTTCGTTGGCTTTGCGGTGTGCTTCTGCCTTGTTCAGCCGGGTTGCAATGGAAGTAAGCAATTCATCGTATTCGAAAGGTTTCACAATGTAGTCGTCGGCTCCGAGCTGCATCCCGAACCTGATCTCCTTGAGGTCGGATTTGGCCGTCAGAAAAACAAAAGGAATCATTGCCGTGGCAGAGCTTTCCTTTAACACATTGAATACATCGTAACCGCTGATCTCGTTCATCGAAATATCACACAAAATCAGATCCGGCATCAGGGCAAAGGCTTTCTGTATCCCGGCAGCACCATCGCTGGCATGTGTAACATCGTATCCTTTTACCCTCAGAAGATTCGAAATGGTAATTGCCAGAGACTTATCGTCTTCGACCAAAAGAACTTTGATGTTGTTGGCTTCGTTCATTATTCCTTTCAGATTTATTTCACTTATAATTTACTCTTCCGTTACTGGCAATACCACTTTAAAAACTGAACCTACACCGGCTACACTTTCAAAACTGATTTCACCTTTGTGCAGTTTCAGACAATCGCGTACCACTGCAAGTCCCAATCCTGAACCCCGCGCGTGCATCGAGTTGCTGGCCCTGTAAAAAGGTTCAAAAATATAGGTCTTTTCATCCTCCGGTATTCCGATACCATTATCCGTAACAGTAAATCCGGCCAGAGAGGGTGAAATCATGTACACTTCAAACTTAACCCTCGATTTTTTATCAGAAAACTTCAGGGCATTCAGCAAAAGGTTTGTAAAGATATGATTAAATAATGATTCATCCATCCATATTTCATCAGGTATCTGACCAATGGAAAGGTCTATCCGGTCGGGGACCAGTTCCATTTCGTTGAGGTCTTTCACGAGATTGGCACAAATTTTCCTGAGGTCAGCCCAGACAGGCCTGAAACCAAGCTTTCCTTTATTAACCGCATCGATCACCGTAACTTTATCAAGCACCCTCAGCAGGGATTTAACGGCCATCCTGCTCAGCTCAAAGGCATCGTTGATGGTTTCAGCATCAAGTTCGAACCGGTGATTTTCGAGCAGCTGAAGGTTACTGTAGATGATCGAAAGCGGAGTTCTGAACTCGTGTGAAATGGTAGAAATGTACTTTGATTTTACATTGCTGAGTTCAATTTCTCGTTCAAGGGATGATTGCAACTGCGCCTGACGTTCCTTGCGATCAGTAATGTCGCGTATCAGCGCATGCACCCCCATATTGATACCATCGGGATCAGAAAAAGTAGCGGCAGTTATTTCTGCCCAGCGTCGTGTGTTATCGTTACGCAGAAATTCAAGTTCAAACAACTCCTTCACTGAGGTGGCTTTGTCCTGTACCAGCCGGCCCCATACTTCATTGAGCCGGAGCAGCGAATCAGGAACGAGAAGTTTGTCGAGGGTAAGTCCCGCAATCTCTTCAACAGTATAACCCGTCAGGTTCTTGATAGAAGCACTCATAAATGCCAGTCTTCCATCCAGCCCTGCCACACAGAAAACATCGGTCATATTTTCGGCAACCAGACTGTAAAGCACTTTCCGGCTTCCGATTTCATCAACACAATCCAGATAATAGGTTACATCCCTGCAGGTAGAAAAAACGTACTCCACCCCCTCGGCTTCAAACGGAAACTTACTGATGAGAAACTTATAGTCCTTTCCGTTAAAATTCAGTTCATAAATATATTCCATGGCATGCCGCTTCTGGAAAACAACCCGGTCATCCTTATCTGAATTGTCGATCAGATAACCAATGGTCCTTATCCATAACCTGTCGAGCGGCTCCTGAAATCCGGTAATCGGTTCCTCTGAACAGCTGTTGTTGAATGTAAAGGATGAAGGTTTCCCGTCGCGTCGTCGGATGTAGGAATAAACAGACAATCCGGTGGCCGGCATTTTTTCGGTGGGCGAAATCAGCTGCAGCTCAGCAGGTGCAAAAAGTTCAGGTAGCTTATACGAGACCATGGGAGAAAGTTTTTATGCTCAGGGCGCAATACAATAATCGTTCAGTATGTTAATAGTTAAAACCGGATTTTGTAACAAGCGGATAACGAATGTCCGAAGGTTTTCTGAAAATAAAATCAGCAGGCTGTAACTTTTGGGCAGAATTACTGTCATAGAAGCAACCGACTGAGAAAATCATGGCAGATGACAACAGCGGAGTATAACAGCTGCGTTAATAAATACGCCGATGGGGTGTATAGGTTTATCCTTAATAATATAGGAGAGACCGAGCGTGCGCGTGATATTGTGCAGGATTCTTTTTTGAAAATGTGGGAACGGGCAGGCGAAATCTCGTCTGAAAAAGCAAAGTCATACCTTTTCACTACGGCTTACCATACCATGATTGACGACATCAGACGGAACAAGCGCCTGACCAGCCTGGACGAAAACAGCGCCGGAATCACCGTGAACAACACCTATTCTGACCTCCAGAAGGTTCTTGAAACAGCCCTGGCAAAACTTCCTGATATTCAGAAAGCCGTGATCACCCTCAGGGACTATGAAGGGTACTCTTATGAAGAAATCGGAAGCATTACAGGGCTGAACGAGTCGCAGGTAAAAGTTTATATTTACCGGGCCAGGCTCAGTCTTAAGAACTACATCAGAAGTCTTGACACTGTTTTATAAAACCAAAGGCATAAGGAGAGAGATGCCATGGAAGAGAAACCAAAAATAACCACATCGAATTACGAAGCGTTCGTAATCAGCTACCTCGACGGTTCGCTTGACCCGGTTGAGGTTGCTGAGTTGCTGCTTTTTCTGGAACAGCACCCCGACATCAGAGAGGAAGTTGCAGAAATCTCATCGGTTGTTCT
>CALMDN010000432.1 GCA_937864935.1 uncultured Bacteroidales bacterium | reverse complement strand
GAGGAAGAACGAAATCAACATTGCCAACACCATTGACGCTCAGCAACAATTCACTGGAGCGGTCGCCCTGCATGGTCTGAGCATTCCTGTAGTCTTCCTCAGTGGCTTCCGGCAATGGCAGGTTCCGGTGTTCAGGCATGTTGAGCTTGTTCTTAACAACGCCGTCTTTCCAGCTTCCGTCACGCTTTCCGGAAGGAAGTACCGGCATATCACGCAAGGGTGGTGAGACATCAAAATAAACAGCCTGTGATACTTCAGCCGGGGAGTAAACCTCCTGCTGTGCCGAGCTCAGCAAGCCAAAACCAAGCAACAGGATAAGTGTTGAGAGTAGTAACTTCATGATTGTTGTGTGTGTGTTGTGAGATTGTGTTATGATTAGGGTTCAACCGAGAACCGGAATCGGCGGTCCAGATGTTTTCTGAACGCGTAAAGTCCGGTGTAATAAGGAATTAACATTGCCAGTGATAACAAACCAGCGATACCTTCGGTGGTAAAATTAATCAAAATAACCAACGAGGCAATCAATATCAGCAATGGAAGCACATAACCATAAAACACTGCCAGGTTACCATTGGATGCTTTCATGCTAACATTAACAAACTGTCCGGGTTTCACCTCCGGGGCTTCCGCCCTGGGTATTTCGATCACCTTGGCCGCAGTGTCCCCGGGATTGCAGTAACCTTTCGCCTGACAGGAGACACAGGCACTCACCGCTGTGATGGTAACGTAAATCCTTTCGTTTTCGATACGCTCAACAACGCCTGTTTTGGCTATACAGTCTCCTCCGGACGACATCTGCTGAATTCTTAGTTTGTTTATGGGGTTGACAAAGATACAGGTAAAACTTTGCCATTGAAAAGTTTGTGCCCTTTCATAGCGAAATCAGCTACAAATTCTCCCATGGCGGCGGCTGAGGTCTGGGCTTCATAGCCCGGAAATGCCTTTGCCAGCATCTCCGTATTTACAGAGCCGAAAGCCAGGCAATTGACCGATATTTTCTTCTCCTGCAGTTCTGCAGCCAGACATTCAGTCAGTACAGCCAGGGCGCCTTTGCTTGCACTGTACGCAGCCAGTCCTGGAAATTTAACACTTCCCTGAATGCCACCCATACTGCCGATATTTACTACATGTGACCCTTCCTTCAATAAAGGAAGCAAGGCCTGGGTGAGCAGAAAGGGAGCCCGGATATTTACGCTGAATACTTCGTCAAATTCGGATGCACTTATACTTCCGAAAGGCTTATTCAGCAATAGACCGGCATTGTTGATCAGAATGTCGATTTTACCCAGCTGACGATTGACCTGAAGTGCCAGATCTTCCAGATTGCCGTTCCCCAGATCGAACTGCAGAGGCTGAACAACGGTTTCCTGTTTCTTCAGGTTACATTCCCCGGCAAGGGACTGGATCTTCATCAGGTTTCTGGCGACAACCAGCAGCCTGTTACCCGAAACGGCTGCCAGCACCCTGGCGGTTTCACGGCCAACACCTGAGGATGCACCCGTAATTACTATATTCATGTGATTAATTTTTAAGATGTTGGAATTCGTAAAATGCCTGCTTCGCAATGCTCAGAGGTAAATTTCCGGTCCTGAAAGCTCCCCGGTGAACGGCTGAATCGCCCGGTTGTAGATTCCATGTACCCAGGCAATGGCCATACCGTAGTTGGTTACCGGAATGCCGGCTTCAACTGCAGGACGAAGCCTGTTGATGATCTGCTTCCGGGTAATCATACATCCTCCGCACTGAATAACCATGGAATAATCAGTAATCGGACGAGGGACAGCGGCTAGTCCGCCAACGAAATCATATTCAAGTTTCTTTCCCGAATAGTTTCCAAGCCAGCGGGGAATCTTAACCCTCCCGATGTCGTCGCACGAAACATGGTGGGTACATGACTCTAGTATAAGAATCCTGTTGCCATCCTGCAGACCGGCAAGTTGCGGCGTACCTTTCAGGTAATTCTGAAAATCACCGCGCTGCCGGGCCAGCAGAATGCTGAAACTGGTCAGTGGGATCTCCTTCGGTACAGCGGCATCCGCTTTGAGGAAGGCCTGGCTGTCGGTAACCACGAGGACAGGCCTTGGACTCATTCTTTTTAGAAAACCATCCACCTCCCGTTCCTTGCAGACCACCGCTATGCCATCGTTGTCAAGAACATCGCGGATAGCCTGAACCTGCGGCAGAATCAGCCGGCCCTCCGGGGCTTCAATATCGATCGGTGTAATAAACAACACCGTATCACCATACGAAATAAGGTCGCCCAGCAGCGATTTGCTCCGGTAAGCTGATTCCGGAATCCGGTTCCTGATTGCACTGATCAGGTCCTCGATGTCGGTGCCGGTTTTGGCACTCAGGTCAATTACCGGAACCTTGCAGCTTGTTTCAAGGCGATTGCGGAGCTGGTCGCTGAGGGGCTCAAGGTCACTTTTATTGTGAACAATCAGATAGGTAACAGCCTGATCATCAAACGCTTCAATCAACTTTTTCTCAAAATCTCCAAACAGGTTTCCAGTGATCACGAGGATGGCCGAGTCGATGATCTTCAGTATCTCCCGGGATCTGGCCACACGCTTGTTTCCCAGGTCGCCTTCATCATCTATCCCCGCGGTATCGATCAGAATGACAGGGCCGATGCCCGGAATTTCCATCGATTTCTTCACCGGATCGGTGGTTGTGCCGGGTACTTCAGAAACGATGGCGAGGTCCTGCCCCGATATAACATTGATCAGCGAACTCTTGCCGTTGTTTCTGCGGCCGAAGATTCCGATGTGAGGTTTTGCATCTTTTCCTTTGGACATAAAGATTCAGGGATTCAGGGATTCAATCACGGAGGTCCGGGATTTTCCAATATGAGGGTAACTAAGGTTCATTGCCTGATGTATATAACGGGATGGTATCATAAATCAGCTGTCGCCTTGTCAGAAATCATTCACAGAGTAGCCTGATTTAAGCAGGTTCGCGGGTTTTAACAATTCATCCAGCTTTTCAGCAGTAATCAGGTTCAATTCGCTGTTCACCTCCTGTATGCTTTTTCCGGCAGATTTCATCAGTTTGGCTGCTTCCGCTGCTTTGTGGTAGCCGATATACGGACTCAGCATGGTGGTGATGGCAGGACTGTGCATCAGTTGCCGTAGGCTCAATTCTGTGTTCACCTCCAGGCCTTTCAACAGATTGTCTGCCATGGTATTGCACGAACCAATCATCAGTTTCAGGCTCTGAATCATGGCATGCCCGATCACCGGAAGGTAGGCGTTCAGTTCAAGGCAGCCCCGAGCACTCAATGCTGAAACCAGCTGATCGTTGGC
>CALMDN010000431.1 GCA_937864935.1 uncultured Bacteroidales bacterium | reverse complement strand
GTTGTTAAATTCATACCGGTGCCTGTGTCGTTCCTGAATATCGATGGTATTGTATATGCGATGAGCCATTGAATCCTGCTTTATGGTGCAGGGGAAAGCACCAAGCCGCATGGTTCCACCCTTTTTGCAAACAGTTTTCTGACCTTCCATAATATCAATAACAGGATCAGGTGTTTCAGGGTCCATTTCGGTTGAATGTGCCCTGGTAAGTCCCAGTACATTCCGGCCGAATTCAATTACTGCACATTGCATTCCCAGACAGATACCAAGGAAAGGGATGTTGTTCACCCGTGCATAACGAATGGCTTCAATCTTGCCTTCGATACCGCGGCTTCCGAAGCCCGGTGCCACCAGAATCCCGTCAAGACCCTCAAGTGCAGATGCCACAGTTTCGCTGCTGATATTCTCCGAGTGTATGGCCCTGACCACCACTTTACACTGGTTGGCAGCGCCTGCATGTACAAATGACTCATTGATCGATTTATAGGCATCCTTCAGCTCAACATACTTACCGATGAGACCGATCACCACCTTTCGGGTCGGATGTTTAAGCCTGAAAAGAAACTCTTCCCATCTGGTCAGTTCAGGTGTATGGCCAACCGGCATGTGCATTTTCTCGAGCACTTCAAGATCTAGTTTCTCATCAAGCATCAGCAACGGAACATCGTAAATGGATTCAGCATCGATGGATTCGATCACCGATGTTGGGTTCACGTTGCAGAACAATGCTATTTTGTTCCGCAGATTCTCATTCAGGTGCTTTTCTGTGCGACCGACAATAATATCGGGCTGCACTCCCTGTTCAAGCAGGGCCTTTACAGAATGCTGGGTGGGTTTGGTTTTCAGTTCTGCTGCAGCTGCGAGAAAGGGCACCAGAGTGAGGTGTATCACCAGGCAATCGGTTCCCATCTCCCAGCGCATCTGCCTGACGGCCTCAATGTAAGGAAGCGACTCTATATCGCCTACTGTCCCCCCGATTTCTGTTATTACAAAATCGAAGCCCATATCGGTCCCAAGCAGCTTGATGCGCCGTTTGATTTCATCGGTTATGTGCGGAATTACCTGCACTGTTTCACCGAGGTAGTCACCCCTGCGCTCTTTCAGAATCACTTCCTGATAAATGCGCCCGGTTGTAACATTGTTGGCCTGCGATGTAGGCACATTCAGATACCGCTCGTAGTGTCCGAGGTCAAGGTCTGTTTCAGCGCCGTCTTCCGTTACAAAACACTCACCATGCTCATAAGGATTCAGGGTACCCGGGTCGATGTTGATGTAAGGGTCGAGTTTCTGAATGGTAACAGTAAAACCCCTTGCCTGTAGTAACTTTGCCAGTGAAGCAGAGATGATGCCTTTACCCAGCGACGATGCTACCCCCCCGGTAACAAATATATACTTGCTTGATGCCATGATGATATGTTTGATTTTTAAAGTTCTTTCAGTTGATTCCGCACACAGCATTCCTGAATCAAAATACCCCGTAAATGACCATCAGTCATAACGTTTTCATTCAATTTATTTACGGGACATGCTTAGCGGAAAGCAGGTAACGAAAACCTTAGTTCTACCAGTGATGCTACTTTTTCAGACAATTACCTGAAGCTCATTCAGGCCTGGTACAAAAAAGCATGTTGGCAAAAATACAAACCTCTGGTTAAAACGGAGGCAACATTTTACCAAAATTTAATAACAATTCAGAAAAAGTTATGAGACGTGTTTCATAACCACCGCATTACCTTGCATAAACGCATTTACGGATGGTTTCGTAGATTTCTTCCTTATTGTAAGGTTTTGAGAGAAAGTAATTCATACCTGATTCAAAACTTTTTTTCCGGAACGATTCTTCTGAATAGGCGGTAAGGGCAATAATCGGAATATCTATCTGTTTCCTTCTGATCTCAATCGTTGCATCCCAGCCATTCATCTGCGGCATATCGATGTCCATCAGCACAACATCGTAATCGCCTTTGGAACATTCTTCCACGGCCTCAACGCCATCGCCTACCAGCTTGTAGTTCCATCCCATGCGCTTTATCAGAATTTCTATAATCTTCTGATTCAATACATTATCTTCAGCAATTAGGATTCTGATTAGCTTTTCGGCAGTTTCTGTCATTGTCTGGGTATTTTCTGACCTGTATTCCATAAGACCGACTAAGTACACGAGTGTTGAATCTTAATATCGGAAACAGGAAAAAGTAACTCAAAGCGCTAAAATAAAATATTCCGGTTTACAACGTAGAATTAATTTTACCTTGCCTGTAATAACAGATTGGGAAATCTATATCAATGTCGTTTAGTTAAGGTTGAAAATAGAAAAAGTCTGCTGAGTATCCTTCGACTCCGCTCAGGATGACTGTCAGTCTGAGCGGAGTCGAAGACGTACACCCTCTTAACTAAACGACATTGAAATCTATATCCACCAAAAAAAGAAAAAGGCTGTCAGTAAGGCAGGCTTTTTCTGATGACAAAATTGGTTGCCTTACTGGCCCAGGTACGATTTGAGCAATTTACTTCTTGAAGTGTGTTTGAGGCGGCGGATAGCCTTTTCCTTGATCTGTCTTACCCGTTCGCGGGTAAGATCAAACTTGGCACCGATCTCTTCGAGTGTGAGCCCATGATTCATACCAATGCCATAATACAGGTTCACAACATCCCGTTCCTTTTCAGTGAGTGTCGAGAGTGATCGCTGTATTTCCCTTGCCAGGGATTCACGCATCAGTCCGGCATCGGTTACCGGAGTATCTTCATCGACAAAGACATCGATAAACTTCATGTCTTCATCGTCTGATAGCGGTGCATCCATAGAGATGTACCTTGTTGAAATCTTCAGGGCTGCATCTATCTTGTAATCGGGTATTTCAAGGGCTTCAGCTATTTCTTCAGCTGAAGGTGGCCGCTCAAACTTCTGTTCAAGACGTGAGGATTCCTTTTTAATTTTATTCAACGATCCAACCTGGTTGAGAGGCAGTCTGACTATTCTCGATTGTTCAGCCAGTGCCTGAAGT